>DAOTHC010000109.1:0-3931 GCA_035447465.1 Acholeplasmataceae bacterium | reverse complement strand
TTGGTTAACTGATCGATATGATCAGGGACATCAACCCAGTTTTTGAGTATCGATTCAATGATTTTCATCGATTTACCCCCTTGAATTGACCTAAAAATCTCAAGTCATTTGTATAAAAATGGCGAATATCATCAATGGCATATTTTAAGATAGCGATGCGTTCAACACCGATACCAAACGCAAACCCTTGATATTTTTCCGGATTATAGCCACCCATTTGAAGCACATTTGGATGAACTTGACCAGCTCCTAAAACTTCAATCCAGCCAATCGAACCATCTTTTTTCTGATAGCTGACATCAACTTCGACTGAAGGTTCTGTAAATGGAAAGTATGAAGGTCTTAAACGAATGATGCGCTCTTCACCAAATAAATGTTTTACTATGGTGAGTAAAGCATCTTTTAAATTAGCAAACGTGATGTTTTCATCAATAACAAGTCCTTCAATTTGCATGAATTGATGACTGTGTGTTGGATCATCATCATCTCTACGGTACACTTTACCAGGACAAATAATACGTAATGGTTTCCCCTCTTTTTTGAGCATCGTACGCGCTTGAACAGGTGATGTATGGGTTCTTAATAAATTGTTCTCATCGACATAGAACGTATCTTGCATCGCACGTGCAGGATGATCTTTTGCTAAATTCATCATTTCAAAGTTGTAATGATCGTTTTCGAGTTCTGGTCCTTCAGCAACTTCATAACCTAAACCGACAAAAAGATCTTCCACATCTTCAATCACTTGATTAAGTGGATGAATATTGCCTTGATAAAACTGTGTGCCCGGCAACGTGACATCAATCTTTTCAGCTTCTAGTAGTTTTAAGAGTTCTTGTTGTTCTAATAGAAACTTCTTGTCATACATCGCTTTTTCTAACTCAGACTTGACTTGATTAACCAGTGCGCCAAATGCTGGTCTTTCTTCTGGGTTTAAGTCTCTTAACTTCCCCATAAGCAGTGATACTTCACCCTTCTTACTTAAATATGTCACACGAACCTCTTCAATCTGTTCGAGTGACTCGGCTTTATCAATCAAACTGATAGCTTGATTCTTCATATCCAATAATTGATCTTTCATCATCATACCTTCTTTCTTGATTTATAAAAAAGAAACGCCCTTAAGTAAAACCTAAGGACGTTTGAACGCGGTACCACCTTAGTTCTAGGATAAATCCTAGCACTCTTCTCATCGATAACGGGATGTTCCGGGTGGGATTAGCACCTCTAAAAAGATGAATTCATCAAGGCTTTTGGTATGGCTTCCACCCTTCCATACTCGCTTTACAAAAGTGAACTTAACTACTAATTCTTTTTTACGATTTATTATCTACGATTGTTAGCAATAATCGCTAAGAATCTTAACAATTCTACATAAATCCAAACGATTGTTACCATAAGACCTACAGCAACCATCCATTCATATGCTTTATCCATGCCACCATCAACGATCATTTCTGCACGATCAAAATCTAATGTTAACATGAGTGCACCAACTACAATTAAAACGCCACTGACTAAAAGTACGAGAGGTTGTCCAATTGCGATATTGACATTAAATAATGACAAGATCATAGAAAGCACAGCAAAGAAAAGAATACCTAGGATAACGGAATACATAATCCGTCTAAATCGTGGTGTCACACGAATGGTTCTTGAACTATATAAGAACAACATCACGGTGAAAATCGCAAAGGTCGCAATGACTGCAGCTAATGCAACACCGGGGGCATACGCATCAAACATCACGGTCAAGAGTCCTAAGAAAAGACCTTCAGATAACGCATAAATAAGTGCAAACGGTGCAGCTAATCTCACGCTTCTTGAAGCGACAATGACTGAAATAAATGCTAAAATCATCGCACCAACCAACATCGGAATGACGGTTTCAGCACCGATCAAACCATTTGCAATCGCATATAAAAATAGAAAACCACTTAAGACTGCAGATCCTAATAAAAGACCTGTCTTGAGGACAATACCACGATAGCTCGCAGCTTCACTTCCAACATAGGCTTCACTATGTTCTAAACTACGAAGTACTGGGTTAGACGTACGCATAATCATCAACTCCTTTTGACACCTCTATTATATAATAGACTAATAAATCAGTGCAAACAAACCGGCATCAATCACATTATTTTCCGATTTTAAATCTTTAAAAGCACCAAATGCTTCAAGTTTTTCAAAAACAGTCTTATTAATACGTGTTCTTTCTTTCACATCGTCACGTGATGTAAATGCCTTTTCCTCACGTTTTTGAACAATATCATAAGCAACTGACTCACCAAGTCCATCAATCGCTCTAAAGGGCATTCTGAGTCCTTTATCTTCCATAATAAAGACAGTGGCATCCGATTTATTGATATCAATCGGTAAAAATGAGTAACCACGCTTTGTAAATTCTAATGCAACACCTAAGGTAACGATTAAGTTTTCGTCTTTAACTTTAAGATTATATGATTCGTTTAATGAGACGAGCTTATTTCTAATCGCGTTTGCTCCAGCAACCATGACCTCATAATCGAATTGATCCACTCGCTTTGAGAAAAATCCTGAATAAAAGAGTAAGGGTTTATAGACTTTGAACCATGCGATACGCATCGCCATAATGACATAAGCTGTAGCATGCGCTTTAGGGAACATATACTTAATTTGACTTGCTGACCAAATGTACCAGTCAGGAACTTTGTTTTTACGCATCTCTTGTTCGTAGGTAAGCCATGTAGCTTTATCTTTTGAAGGTTTCCCTTTTCTCACAAACTCCATAATTTCAAAAGCTCTGAGTGGTTCAAGACCAAATGCTTGAAGTTGAACCATGATATCATCACGACAACCAATGATATCATCAAATGGAATTTGACCATATTCTGTTTTATTGGTCACCAAAGCTTGTGCATTTTTCAACCAAACGTCAGTACCGTGTGATAAACCTGAGATTTTAACAAGACCTGCAAATGTTTTAGGTTTTGTATCAATGAGCATTTGCCGTGTAAATGGTGTACCAAATTCAGGTATCGCATAGGAAGCAACTTCGCTCATGATCTCATGTTCTTTAACACCGATAACAGATGTTCCATTAAAAAGATCGTATACCTTTGGATCATCTAGTGGAATGTCTTGTGCTTTTTTGAATGGGAACTCATCTTGGTGGTTTTCAACATAGTCCATTAAAAATTTAATCATGGTCGGATCATCATGTCCAAGAATATCAAGTTTTAATAAATTAGATTCAAATGAGTGGTAATCAAAGTGTGTTGTTTTCCATTCAGCATTCACGTCATCCGCAGGAAACTGAATAGGAGTTACGTCATAAATTGTTTTAGATTTAGGAACGACAACAATACCACCTGGATGCTGTCCAGTTGAACGTTTAACCCCTTCAATCTTTTTAGCTAAACGCTCGATTTGAGCACTTCTAACCTGAATATTTTTATCCTCTAGATAGCCTTTAACATAACCGAATGCATTGCGTTCAGCAACCGTTTGAATCGTACCAGCTCTAAAGGTATGATCTTCACCAATCAGTTCTCTTACATACGCATGTGCAGTTGCTTGATAGTCACCAGAAAAGTTTAAATCGATATCAGGAACTTTATCACCATCGAAACCTAAGAACGTTTCAAATGGGATATCATGTCCATCTTTGATCAGATGTGCACCACAGATTGGACACATCTTTGTTGGTAAGTCATAACCTGATTGAACACCTTTCATAAAGGGTTGAAAAGCCTTTTGTTCAGGGGTTAAACCATAGTGAAGTATTTCTTCATCTGTAAGGTGGAAAACTGTAAAATCACCGTTAGGACATCTGTAATGAGGTTTTAACGGATTAACTTCAGTGATATCTAGAAGCGTTGCTACCAAAGATGATCCAACAGACCCACGTGAGCCTACGAGATAGCCATCATCAAGTGACTTCTTAACTAAT
>DAOTHC010000108.1:0-3943 GCA_035447465.1 Acholeplasmataceae bacterium | reverse complement strand
CACATCTTGAAGTACATCAAAACCATGAGGAATTGATTGTATCACATCATTAAAGAAGTGACTGATGCGCTGTGGAATCTGATATTCATCTTCATCTAGTGATTCTAAGGAGGTCTTTAAGAATGTGATCAAACGCTTTAATGTGATCGTTTCTGTGACACCTGAACCAAAGATGGCAGGTAAACCGTTCATCGCATCATTCCAACCCGGTTTTTCACTGTCCATCATGATCCCGATGAGTTCAGGGTCAAGACTACTGAATTTAATCGTTGCAAGATGAATGAGTTTAGTTAATAAGTCAACTTTAATCAGTTCACCAGATTTTGTTTTATGGAAATTAGTTTGATTGACCTTAAGATGTGTAACATCAATCTTTTCTTGGTCATGATATAAAGGTCCTAGTTGTCTAACTTCACCCTTAGGTGTTAAGACATACTTCACAGATCTTGGATAAACAGATACATGACTTTGATAGAAACGATAATCTTTCGATAGCAATAACGATTCTAAATGATCTGGGAAAACATTTAAATAAGAATCGATCAAATCCATGTTATACATCCAGTGATCGCTCCAGTAACCTGTACCATAAACAGACTGAATTTCTTGTTTAGCTTCTTTCATCACACGCTTTAAGAATGATTCTTTATCTGTTTTAAGTGTGATACGTTTATGGTCGATGGTTGTCATCAGTAATCCTGGTGTGAATGGATTTTTTAAAATCTTTTCGACAACATCCTGATGATCACTAACAAGGTCTAATAAACCAGATACATCTCTTGGATCAATCACAAGTTTACTACCTTGTATAGTCAAAGGATTATGACCATCAAGTTGAATTAAATCCATAAATTGACGAATGTTAAAAAGTTGTGCTTCTGGCACAAAATAAACATCGTTACGTCTGTTTTGATTCACGTCACGATAAGAACCATTACCATGTGAAAAATAAGCAGGTTCAACATAGAAGTTATTATATTCTCTTTCCATATCGCCATGGATACGGGAATAGATATGATAGATGATATCTGTTTCTTTACCCTTAAAGACTAAAGGATAGCCACCTCTTAGAAGATTATCTAAAAAGCTTTGTTTCATATAGGCATCAAAAACAGGATAATTGGTTTTAATGGTCATCGGTTTAGTAATCGATTCGATGAGCACACGTGCTCTTTCATCCATATCTTTGAAATCTTGATAGGTTAAGCTTTCTTCTAACTCATGAAGTTCATCTAAATGATTGACTTTGCCAAAGAGTGTGTAAAAGGTATAACTATCTTCAAGTTGGATGGTTTTCGCTGAAAATGCACTCATGAGCTGATTGACTTTCACCTGTTCTTCACAGATGAGTTTATCAAGTGATTCATTTATAAAACGTTTAGGTTCACGAAGTGATGTATCATAACCAAAAGGTAATGTTGGATCATAGATCACATCAAGCTTGTCGTTATTCTGGTCGATAGAGACATAGAAATGACCAGCTTCAACTCCTTCAACCTCAGCTGTATCTTCTGTTGTTGAACGGTTTTTTAATAATGGCATCTTACGCTCTTCATTGAACACATCAAACCAAGCAACCGCGAGGTTACTCATGTTTTTAATCATAAATTGATTTGTTCCAAATGGCCAAAGTGTTGCTAAACCGTCAATCAGTTCAACATGTAAAGGTTTTTTACCCAGATTGGATAAGGTGACTTTACGGATTAAACCCGGATAGGCTTTTTCTGATACGTTAAAATACTTGACCTCAATGTTGACATCTTTAATCGTTTCAGTTAAACCAATCGCATTCATCTCAACAAACATCTTTCTTTTGTTTGCTTGATCAGAACTAAAAGGTTCAACCACGTGACCATCAATTTTTAATAAGGTTCTAAATCCATCGATTTCAGTTCTTCGATAAGCCATATTGGCTGGACTAAAATCTAAAATAGGTTGGTCTTTTGACTCAAGACCAAAACTTGAAATGAGTTGCCCACGGTTCACATAGTATGCCCACATAGGAATACCAAATGTACCAGCAACGCCGGGTAAAAAGGATGCAAATGGCTTTTTTTGATCATAGTTGTCAATCCAAAGACGCCCTTTTTCTAAATGAAATGAAGCTTGCATATGCTTTATCCTTTCTGTAAGTTTGTTATAAATTCTGATTGATAGACTCTGACATAGTCAATTTCCATACGTTGTGGGAAGATGGTTTCATCAACACCTTGTGCACCACCCCAGTTACCGCCAACAGCAATGTTTAATAGTAGGTGGAATCGCATGTCAAAAGGCCACTGTCCAACGGTTGGACAGGAGACTTGACGATTTGGATGGAATGTAAAATAGTTGAAATCATCGATATAAAACTTGATGCGGTCGGGTAACCATTCAATGCTGTACTTATGGAACTCTGATGAAGCTGTATCAACAACACGTGTTCCTGAACGTTGTGTACCAATACTATGGTTCAAAAACTTGGTATGAATTGAACCGTGGACGACATTTTGATCGTAACCTACGTGTTCCATGATATCTATTTCACCTGAATTAGGCCAACTACCATAACGCCAGTCAGTAGGTAACATCCAAATCGCAGGCCATGTACCTACACCAGTTGGTAGCTTAGCCATCACATCGATACGACCATAGAGCCAATCGCCTTTATTTTTACTGATCACACGTGCTGATGTGTATGCATTTCCCATGTAATTTTCTTTTCTGGCTTCAATGACCATGTTGCCATTTTCAACCCATGAGTTGAGATCAGTCGTGTAATACTGTAATTCGTTATTTCCCCAACCAGAACCACCAATATCGTAGCCCCACTTGGTTTTATCGATCTCACCATCAACATCAAATTCATCAGACCATACGAGTTCATAATCTGTGATAGCTGCAGGATCATAATCATATCCCGCTGCTTTACACAAACTATAATCTGTTTCTTCTGGTGGTGTTGGTTCTTCATCCTTGCAGGACGCAAGGATAAAGATGAACATGATGAGCATCATCAAAACAAAACTTTTTTTCATATTATTCACCTGTCATACCGGTGCGTTCAATACCTTCAATGAACTTGCGCTGTGCAAGAACATACATAATCAAGAGTGGCAAGATTGATAAGAAGGTTGCAGCCATACGGTATGCCTCATTAAGTCGTGCTTCGCCACCTGTACCTGGTATGGTACCTGCCATGTCACTAAACTGTGAGTCAAATGCACCAAGACGCATGGTAATTAAAGGATTTTTATCCCAGAAATAAATGCGTGATGAATAGACATCATTCCAGTTCCATACAAATGAGAACAAGAACACGGTAATGATAATGGGAATCACGAGTTTGACATAAATATGCCAGAACACTTGGGTTGAAGTTGCACCATCAATACGTGCAGCTTCATCAAGTGAAATCGGAATCATCTTAAAGAAGTTAAAGAAAATCAAGACTAAGATCGCACCATTAATCCCCTGTCCAAACAGTGTTAATGTTGCTTGTGGGAACAATGTGTTAAACAATCTTGGTTTAAAAATACTTTCTAAGAACGTACCTTTGATCAGTTCGATGAATGGTAGCCATACGCTATCTTGTAAATCGAAAAACATCATGACACGTGGAATGGTAACCATGGGGAGTGGAATGACAAATGATAAGAGTACCATCGCAAACCAGAACTTCTTAAACTTAAATTCATAACGTGCAAATGCAAATCCAGTCAGAGCAGCAATCGCTGTTTGAATGGTAGCTAAGATGGCTGTATTTTTGATGGACTTCCACATGTTACCACCATCTTTAAAGATACCTAAGATGGCTTTAAATGCATTATCTGAAAAGTTTGCTAAGGAAGGTGGTAGCAGCTGTAATACACGATTAGCAACAGCGTAATTTGCAAAACTAAGCTTCGTTGGAATCCAATCCACTTCAGGATTAATCAAGTCACTTTGTGTTAAAAATGACATA
>DAOTHC010000107.1:0-4067 GCA_035447465.1 Acholeplasmataceae bacterium | reverse complement strand
AGCTCGACGAGTATCTGACCGCCGTCCGAGAGGTCGAAGCCCGAGCCGTCGCGGCCAGCAACCGAGTCGACCTCCCGAAGGCCCTTCAAAAACCAGCCGGGGTTCCCGAGGACGACCGCGAACACGTCCGACTGATGATGGACATGCTGGTGCTGGCCTTCCAGGGAGACGTGACCCGGATCGGCACGTTCATGTACGCGAACGAAGGGTCGAACAAGAACTACCCGAACATCGGCGTCGCCGACGGCCACCACGACCTCTCGCACCACGGCGGCGACGCCGAGAAGCACGCCAAGATCAAGAAAATCAATATTGTCTATCCAGAACACTTAGATAATTTCGATTTAAACATTGCTCCATCATTTTTTCATGGATATGAACTCGAACAGATCAGAAAAAACTTCATTGACTATAACATGGACTATTTCAAACGGATCTATTTCACATTCGCACCTATCCTTGCTATTCCACTTTATCAGCATACACTTCCTCATGAATATATCTATAAAGATCTTTATGATAGTTATGCAAGTTTTTATGAACATGAAAAAGTGGTTAACCACATGAATGTCAATGAATTTAAACATCCACTGTGTACAACTGAAAGTATCCTTAAAACAAAGACGATTAAGAGTGATCATTATGAAGATATCATTTCTGTTACGGCATATGGTTATCGCACAGAACAACGGGTTGATTACATCCAAAAAATGGGTGGTGATGGAAGAATGCATACCATACCAGTTGAATGGACAGAGTACTTACCAGTTGAACAAGAATCCAAAGTATCTGTACATGTTGTCGAAGAAGAACAAGAAGAATCTTATGCTGATTCATTTAGAAAAATGTTTGAAAACCTTAAAAATAAGGAAACAACACAAGAAAATCTCTATGCAATACATCGATTTATTGCACATGTGATAAAAGATTAGAAAAATTTGATACAATAAAATTAAAATAAACGGAGGAATTGAAAATGCCAAATGAACTCGATGAAATGACTGGTCCAGTTAACCAAGAAGGACGCGACGTTAATGTGATTGAAAAACAAATCCAAGTTAAAACTGGATTTGGCTCAGTCTTGTTTGAAATTATTTTATGGGTTTTAGCTATCATCCCAGGGCTAATCTTCTTATTCATGAAGATTAATGCACAAAAATATTTTAGACAGCTACAACAAAGACTTCAACATAATGCATCACAAATTGATAACTATCTTGAACAACGTGTTCAAATTTTACAAAACGTGGTTGGTATCGTTGAAAAGTCAATTGATTTAGACAAAGATGTTATGAAATCTGTTGCTGCATTCAGAGGTGGTGTTCACCCCAATGAAGAAAACAGAAATCAAATTGCTGGCGAACTTGATACAGCAATGAGAAGCATCAATGTTGCTTTTGAAGCTTATCCAGACTTAAAAGCACACCGTGCACTTGCAGATGCAATGCAACAAAACAGTTATTTACAAAAAGAAATTACTGCAGCTAGAGAAGTTTATAACGACACAGTTCTTAAATGGAACCAAGACATTTTTGCATGGCCAACGAAGATGATCGTTGCTGCTAAATCTGGTTATACAACACGTATTCCATTTACTGCAAGTAAAGAAGTTAAAGAACAAGCAAGAGCTAAGTTCTTCTAAGACAAGATGAACAATGAAAAAGACATTCAAACCGAATGTCTTTTTTTGTTTAATATGATGATATGTGTTTTCTCATGTTAGCCCAGGTTGCAACGATTTTAAAACCTTCGTGTTCATAAACATACCTTGCAGGATTTTGATCACCGGTGAAAAGACTCATAAATGTTGCTCCACGCTTTTTTAATTCAACAGTTAAGATGTGAAATAGCACTTTACCGATTTTTTGAGAACGATACTTAGAGTGGATGCCAATACCAGCAAAATATCCTCTTTGTGAGGGTTCAACATCAAGAGGTCCAGCAAACCCTATGACGTGATTGTGATCCGTAACAACTAATATATCTTGCCGTTTAATAAGAGCATCTTCAATAGCTTTCTTCCAACTGTCATTGTTTAAGTCATCAAAAAGTGCTTCAAATGAACTGTGTATTTTGGGATTGTAACACGTGATTGATATGCCCTGTTGATTAAGTTCAAACAAGCGATTGTTCATATTTAAATCATAGTTATCTTGAATTAATGGTTTATAATAACTGTTTTGGATTGCATATGTTTGATAGTTGTGTTTTATGAAGAAGTAGTAAGCATTAGAATCTAGTAAAACACCAGGTGCATTGGGATGGGTATGTTGTGGTGTATTCGATATAAACCATGATAAATGAACGGGATTAAAGAAAACAAGATCTATAGAATTAATAGCATAAGAAAGCGATTTAACATGATTCTCAAATGTTTGAAGAAGAGAAGTACCATAAGATTTTCTTTGATGATTGGGATGAACCATAATCATCGAAATGTATGCTTTATCTTCACCAACGAAACCACTGATAAACCCAATAACATCATGATCCTCATACAAAACAAATGACAAATTAGCTTTATCATATCCTAAAAAATACGAGTAACATGATTGATCATTAAGAGGTTGATAGGGTAGTTTTTGAAGATGACAAACTTCATTAAAAAGTGACGTTACGCTTATCATGTCATCTTGGTTCATTGTTCTAATTGGCATTGTAAACTCCTTTAAGTCTTACTTATATTATATCAAGTACACATTGTCATCACTTGGATTATTCATATTTGTGAAAAAACTTTCAATGAAAAACTCACATAAAGTGATAATGGTTGAAATTAATCACGTTGTCGTATAAAATGTACAGTGATATAGGAGGTATGATGATGCAAGCAGATCAAGTCAGTTTAAAATTTAACAAAGATTATGTGGGTGAAATGACATCACCAACAGGAACGATCAAACTAGGTGAACAAGAACAAGGTATGAGACCTTATCACTTATTATTTGGTGCATTAGCTTCATGTTTCTACGCAACATTTTTGAGTGTAGCAAACAAAATGAGATTATCTTTCAGTGATGTTGATATTGTGGTTTCAGGTCATAAACGAGATGAAACACCAGCAACACTTGATCACGTAAAAATCGATATGATTGTTTACAATGGATCCGATGAAGCAAAATTAAAAAAAGCAGCTGAACTCGGTGGCAAATACTGCTCGATACATGAAACTATTTCCAAGGTTGCAGAGATCGAAATGGTAGTTACATTTCAAGAAAAAAAATAAAAAAGGTCACTGACCTTTTTTTGTTCTTTTCCTTAAATTTTTCACAAATAAACCATCTTGATTACAATAATAGTACAACAATTGAACACCATGTGTCTTAAATCTTGCTGATGCTTCACCTTCAGGATAAAGTTTAACAAACTGAACACGATCTGATGAAATAGCTGCCATAAATGAAATGTAGTGTTTTTTTGTCATAGGATGTCTAATCTTTAAAAAGTATTCATCTTCGATCAAATTTAGTTCGATTAAATCATCTGTCATCTCTTCAGATTCTAATGCAGGTAGTGTAATACCATGACAACTGATCATAGCACCACCTGTTGAATGGATAACATTACCACAAACTGGGCAGACATAAAAATGAGTTTTTAGCATGTTAGCAGCAACATTTTGATTATCAATTTTCATGCCGAGAAGAAGTTCTGTCATAGATATGTTAAGTGCTTGAGATAATCCATCTAATAACGTGATATCAGGGTATCCTTTCCCAGTTTCCCATTTCGAAATGGTTTTATCGCTAACGGATAAGACATGAGCTAATTCAGCTTGTGTCATTTTGTTTTTTTCTCTTAGTGTTTTAATCATTTGACCTGTGATGTAAGGATCCATGATCTCACCCCTTTCATTAACATTATAAGGGATAATTTGTTATTTCAATATCTACGTAACGTAGAATGATTTTTATATTAACGAAGTAAAAGAATAATCATAGTCAATAAAACGATCCAAAACAAAACAAAAGGAATGGCATAATACCACTTTTTAGGTTTTCCATCCTGCCATAAATTTTCAGCTTCTTTACGATAGTTTTCCATGTGATCTTTTGGTATTAATTTAA
>DAOTHC010000106.1:1811-4086 GCA_035447465.1 Acholeplasmataceae bacterium | reverse complement strand
AGAGAATTTATGAACTGGATAAAGAATTTTAAAAACTTATTATCACCTATGTTAACAACTGTGATTGTTGCAGCAATTGCCGCTTATACCTTGACTCAAAACTTTGGAGGCATTAATTTCTTTAATCGATTAGCGAATGTGGTACCTGTTATTCTTGTGATGGTTGCAGTGGTTGGCTTTCAATTAAAAAACCAAAGTTTACCAGCACATCTCATCTTGTTGTTCTCATCGTACTTGTTTTCAGGAAGAACGTTAATTTATGCGATTACATCTTTCAATTTTAAGACATTAACCTTTGGCGCTACTTGGTCTATCGAACTTTTCGTTAATGCGATTATCTTTGTATATTTAGCTCTTTATATCCTATCTCATGTACTAGATAAAAATACGAAAGTCAAGTGGCAATCATCACCTGTTGTGTTATCTGCCATCATTGCATTTACATTTTTCTTCTTTAGAGATGGTTTCTCAGGTGCAGTTCTCAAATTGATTCCACCATTTATCGCACTCTTATTTGGATCGAATTTATTTGCAATTGTCTTACTTTTAGCTGGTGTTGCTGATGTTCCTTTTAATATCATTAGTAATGCAGTTGAAAATACATTGTTCATCCAGAACTTCAGTTATTTCATTTTTGCAGCATTTGCCTTATATCTGATTTATGGAGCAATTATGGGTATTATCAATGAGTTAAAGACAAAAAAAGCGTAAATTTACGCTTTTTTTATTAGAGATTAAGAGATTTGATATATTTCGGTAATTGTTAAATCCTTCATCTTGATCAAATAGTTACCAAAAAGTGTTTTTTCTTCGCCATGATCTACATATTGCAAGAAGTACGTTGTGTAGATAAATCCTTTATGGTACTTTGCATTATAGATGTTTAAACCTTTGAGTTCAAATGAACCTGAGGCAAGTGGTTTTTGTTGTTTGATAGAATCGATGATATCATCAATCGCTTGATAATAATCATCGATGACATCTTGCATTACACCACTAACTTCAATGTCATGATACGTAACATCTTGAAGAAGATCAAGTGAGAAAGGTTCAGCAGTAAATCCTTCATTAAAGGAAATATGGTGTTGCTTCATAACAAGAAGAAGTAATGCTCCGGAATCATAAAGTGCGATACGCACGGGAAGTAAATCATGAGGATTAATGATATGGTTAAGCATATGATTAATCTTTTTTTCATGCTTCTCATCATTTAATATCTTTAGAACTGATAGTTCAATATAATTAGCTGTTCCCTCGATTTGTTCAATCAATGATTCATACTTTAAAGAGTAAGCATGATGAATGGATCGGTATTTTTTCAAACTAAGTAATTGATCCCATTTTTCCTTAGAAAAGCCTTGTTGCACTAAATCATGTAACACGTAATTTTCTTGAAGTTTGATAGACATATTTCTGTTTGTGTATTCATAGTTAAATAATGCTTCAATCTCATTGGGAAATCTTTGATCATGTTGTTCATTTTGATACGCATGAAACATCTCATGAACCATTTTAGATGTTATGATATCTAAATCCTCATCACCATTTACCCTGAACATAGCGACCTGTTCACCTTGATAGGATATAGCTGTGTTCGCAATAAATTTGTTTGGTTTGATAATGATCTCATCTTTGAAACAAGCTTCTTTATCATTATAAATGGCAAACGAAAAAGGATGGAATCCTTTCCATAAAGAATGAAATGGGATAAGCTTGATTCGCTTATCAATCTCTTGATACATACTTAATAAATCCACGTTCATCACCAAAGTTATTTTAGCATAAAAATAAAAAAAATCACTTTACAAAGTGACTTGATTTGTTACTGGAGCGGGCGAGGGGAATCGGACCCCCATTTCATGCTTGGCAAGCACGTGTAATAACCATTATACGACGCCCACGTCCTCGTGCTTTTTTATGATAACAAATAAATAATATGATGTCAAGCATGTCATGATGATTTTCCATCTTTTTTGTCATCCATCGTGAAATGCTTTCAATCTTAACAAGTTTTAAAGTGATTTTATAGTATAATATACCTGAGTTCTTCTATGAGCCTTGGAGCGTTATACATCATGAACAAAAATTGGAAAAGTATTAAGAAAATAGGTTATAAAGCAGCTATCCTCATTGGCGTATCCTTTGGTATTGGCTTTCTTTTTAGCTATCTGGTTTATCTCGGTTATTGGTACCGATTTGTAGATGGCATCAAATCGCTCTCATGGTATGATTATCCCTTATGGTTTTTCTTGACATTTTATATCACCTTAATCAT
>DAOTHC010000106.1:0-1711 GCA_035447465.1 Acholeplasmataceae bacterium | reverse complement strand
CATGGTATGATTATCCCTTATGGTTTTTCTTGACATTTTATATCACCTTAATCATTCATGAACTTGGACATCTCTTAGCTTTTGTGTTTCAAGGTGTTGGCATAAGAGCACTCTATTTACATATGTTGATCATCTATCGCTCTAAAACAACATGGAAGATTAAATTTAATGTCAAACATTGGTTTTTATTAGGTGGTTTTGTTGTTCCTAATTTAAATGAAATAGATGATGATGTATCTTATCAAAAGACTGTTAAGCAGTTTAGTACATCATTGATCGTAGCGCCTATCGTGACGATTACTTTTATGGGATTGATGATTTTAATATGTTTACTATCAATTCTATTTGACGCTCAAACTTCATGGGTTGGCTTTATAACGTTGTTTAGTGCCTACACAACGATATTCTCATTGTTTTATATCAGAAGTTTTAAACTGTCAAATAATAGCTTTTATGGTGATTTTGTAGCATATCGAAAGATGAAAGAAGATACCTTGTTTCAACTTGTTCAATTGCTTCAATATATTCAGTTCTCATTAAAAACCTCTGCTCTGACACGTTCCTATTTATTCGAACAATCCAAATCATTTCTCAAAGAACACGATGTGAAGACAACACTCTTTTATCAAATCCTTGTAATGAATTACATTGAGATGGTTTGTTATCATGAGAAAGAAGATGATGTTATCATTCAAGAAAAGATTAACAGAATGCATAAAAATCAATTATTTAGAAGCGATCATGGATTGACATTGTTATATGATATCGCTTTATATCAGTATCATTTAGGTTTTGTTGAGAAGAGTTATCAACTTATGGAAGATATTAAAACGAAGGCATCACCTAAAATTGATGAACGTTTAAGAACATATTTACACAAACAGTTTGAACATTTGCTCAACATTGAAAATCATGAAGAATTTTTAGCTAAAGAAGAAAATCATGTCTTGTCGATTGCATCACTATTTGATGTTCTCATGGAAGATGAAGAACCTCGTAAACCTCTGCCCTTCAAGATATGGGAAATACCCGTTGTATTTAAAGAAGAAACAGAAGAAAAAAGCGACTCCGAATAAGAGTCGCTTCAATATTTTACATGGTGCCCCCAGCGAGAATCGAACTTGCAATTCAGCCTTACCATGGCTGCGTTATACCATTTAACTATAGGGGCGTTACTTCGTGCAATTTCGATTTTATCGTAAAGCACACAATAAGTCAATCATAAACAATAAAATTCTTATGAATCAAGGTCACATCAGTTTCTTTTATTTTATAAAAGCATGTGACATGTTATAATGGTCATATAAGAAATGAGGGGATGACATGGCAAGAAAATCACGTAAGAAAAAACAAACAAGATCGACATCACAACTCTTATCTTTAGTTATCTTTGTTTTAGTCGCTTTAGTTTTCTATTTCTTTATTTGTGACAATACTGATACACCAGAACCCACCTATAGTGCAGAACAAAACAGTGAGGGTTTTTATTACTATCAACCCATGACTGAAGGTCTATACGCTTCAGCAAACAATCTTATTTCAAATGCCTTAAAATCTGAACTTAACCTCATTGTCAATGAAGATAAAGTTCTTCAATCTTATGATGATGCCAGACAATCATTAGCTATGATTGATCAAGATGTGAATGACCCAACAAAACTTTGGGGAATCTATGATGGCATGATGCTTAATGCAACCTGGGATGGTGGGG
>DAOTHC010000105.1:0-4087 GCA_035447465.1 Acholeplasmataceae bacterium | reverse complement strand
TGGTGATAGGTTTGTCTACCTGATTGATGGCGGTAATAAGTTCATCATAGGCACCATAATCGATGCAAATAGTCAGTTCAAAACCTTGATGATCTTTTGTTTTTTCTTCAATGTCATAGATCACTTCAAGAAGTTCTTTTGAAAAACGATCTCTTCTTCCTGCAAATGTAATCTTATAATCAATCTCAGAGATACGATGTTTATTCTCGTGATACATCTCGATGGGTTTTGTCATTAAATAATTCACTTCATCTTGTGGTCTTTTCCAGTTTTCAGTTGAAAAAGCATAAACCGTAAGTTTTTTAACGCCACATGATTTAGCTGCTGATGCAACCCTGAATAGATTTCTACCGCCCATGTAATGACCAAAAGAGCGAGGTTGTCCTCTCTTTTTTGCCCATCTTCCATTACCATCTAATATAATCGCAACATGTGCTGGTACGTTTGATAATGCCATAGATTCTTTGCACCCTCTATTCTTCATTCATGACTCATGACTATCTTTCATCATTATACATGATTTTCAATATACTTGGGTAGTGAAAACACTGTTTTACATATTTAAACGAAATAAAACGAGGGAGTATACTCCCTCAAAAAAAGAAACTGCACCTTAAAAAGATGCAGTGTTGATTATATTTTAAGTAGATCTTCAGACTTTAGGTTAACTTCCTCGTCAACTTTTTTAACATATGTGTCTGTGAGTTCTTGGACATCCTGTAAATAACCTTTTTCATCATCTTCAGGTAAACCAAGACGTTTCATATGTTCATTACTATCTTTACGGACATTTCTGATGCCCACTTTAGCATGTTCGCCGAGTTTTTCAACTTCTTTAACGAGTTCTCTACGTCTGGATTCAGTTAATGCTGGTAAAATCATGCGTAAGCCTACGCCATCGTTTTGTGGGTTTATCCCAATATCTGATGCTTGAATAGCATGTTCAATCGCTTTTAAAACAGAGCGATCAAATGGTTTAATGTAGAGTTGATTTCCTTCTGGGACTGAGATAGAAGCCACTTGTTTAAGTGGTGTTTCAGCACCATAGTAATCAATATGAATACGATCTAGAAGTGCTGGATTAGCGCGTCCTGTACGGATGGCTGCAAAATCTTTTTTCATCACTTCAATCGTCTTATTCATGTGATCTTCACATTCCATTAAGATTAAATCTGCTTGTTCATGATTCATTTATTTTTCCTCCCATTTAACGAGTGTTCCTATCGGTTCTTGTAGAACTGCTTTTTTCATGTTGCCATAGGTGTTCATGTTAAACACAAGAATGTCAATCTTGTTTTCACGGCATATGGATGCTGCTGTTTGATCCATGACTGCAAGCTTCTTTTGCAAGACTTGTTCCTGAGAAAGTTCAGTAAACATGGTTGCATCGATATGTTTTCTTGGATCTTTATCATAGACACCTTCAACACCATTTTTTGCCATTAGAATAATGTCTGCGTTGAGTTCAGCTGCACGAAGTGCTGCTGCTGTATCTGTTGAGAAATAAGGAGATCCGGTACCACCTGCGAAAATGAGTACGCGTCCTTTTTCAAAGTGACGCATTGCACGTCTTCTAATATAAGGTTCCGCTACTGCTGAGATGGGTAGAACCGTCATGACACGAGAGGGTACCATGATAGATTCTAAAGCATCTTGAAGTGCTAAACTGTTCATGATGGTTCCGAGCATTCCCATGTAGTCAGCTTGTGCGCGGTCCATACCGAGTTCTTCACCGGTTTTACCACGCCAGAGATTACCGGCACCTACTACAATACCTACTTGAACACCGAGCTCATATATTTCTTTGATTTCGGTGGCAATTCCCTTAACTGTTAAAGGATGGATTCCATAAGTTCCATTACCTTTCAAAGCCTCACCACTCAATTTTAAGATGATTCTCTGGTACATATGCCACACTCCTTAAAGAATTTTTTACTTACGAACTTGTGCCATAACTTCAGCTGCGAAATCTTCCTGCTTCTTTTCAATTCCTTCGCCTACTTCAAGACGAATGAAGTTTTTAACGCTATTCTTGTGATTCTTTAAGTATTCACTTACTTTGATGTCTGGATCTTTAACAAATCCTTGATCAACTAAGCAGATATCTTGTAAATATTTATTTAAGCGACCAATAACCATTTTTTCAACGATGTTAGCTGGTTTTCCTTCTTGGAGTGCTTGTTGAGTTAAAATATGTTTTTCATGTTCTAAGGTTTCTTGGTTAACTTGTGTACGATCTAAGTAAAGTGGTTTTTGTGCTGCAACATGCATTGCGATGTCTTTAGCAACGTCTTGATCTTCTTTTTCAAGTAATGCTAATACTGCAATACGTCCACCCATGTGCTTGTAAGCACCAAAACCTTGTTCATCACTCTTAGTAACGCGAGTTACACGGCGTAATGAAATTTTTTCTCCAATGGTTGCTGTTGCATCTGCTAGAAGCGTTTCAACAGTTTTACCGTTGATCACGAAGTTTAATGCTTCTTCATCATTTGATACGTTTGATTCAACTAAACCATTACCTAATGTTTCGATAAGTTCAAGGAATTGTGCGTTTTTGGCAACGAAGTCTGTTTCTGAGTTAAGTTCAAAAATGACTGCATTGTTGCCTGAAGTTACAACTGAGCATAAACCTTCAGCAGCAACTCTGCTTGCTTTTTTAGCTGCTTTTGCAATGCCTTTTTCTCTTAAAAAGTCAATTGCCTTTTCCATATCACCATTTGTTTGTTCTAATGCACCTTTGCAGTCCATCATGCCTGCGCCAGTTTTTTCTCTTAATTCTTTTACCATTTGTGCAGTAATTGCCATATATGTAAATCCTCCTTTAGGTTCACTTTTATTATACGTTATTTTGTTAAAAATAAAGGGGATAAATTATCCCCTTGTTCAGCATTTATTTGAGTGCTTCAATGAGTTCTGCTTTTTTAAGGGTTGAGAAACCAGTAAGACCACGTTCTTTTGCAAGTGCACGTAGTTCAGCAACAGTCATTGCATCAAGCTCTTGTTCAGCTGGTTTAGTTTCTTTAACTTCTTCTTTAACTTCTTCAGCGACAACTTCTTCTACAGCTTCTTCTTTGACTTCAACTTCTTTTTGTCTAGCAGGTCTTTCGGTTCTTTCAGTTCTTTCACGTCTTGGAGATGCTGTGATAGGTTCATCTTCGAACTTTTCAACAACGCCACCTTGAGCTTCGATCACTGCATTACCCATAACCCAAGCGATTAATTTAACCGCACGAATTGCATCGTCGTTTGCTGGAATAATGTAATCAACATCATCTGGATCACAGTTGGTGTCAACGATACCAAATACTTTAATGTTTAATTTGCGTGCTTCTAAGATTGCATTCTTTTCCTTACGTGGGTCAACGATGAAGATTGCTTCTGGAACTTTCTTCATTTCTTTGATACCGCCTAAGAACTTTTCCAATCTTTCTCTTTCATGCTTTAATTGTTGAACTTCTTTTTTAGGAAGTTTTTCAAATACGCCATCAGTTTCCATCTTATAGAGATCTTGTAATCTCTTAATTCTTCTTCTGATGGTCTTGAAGTTGGTGAGTGTTCCACCTAGCCATCTTTGGTCAACATAGAACTGACCTGTACGGATAGCCTCTTCTTTAACTGCTTCTTGAGCTTGTTTCTTTGTACCGATGAAAAGTACTTTTCCACCTTCTTGTACAATGTTGAAAAGTGCTTGATAAGCCTTTTCGATTTCTTCAGCTGTTTTCTTCAAGTCAATGATGTAAATACCATTTCTTGCAGTGAAGATGTAGGGTGCCATTTTAGGATTCCAACGACGTGTCGCATGTCCAAAATGTACGCCTGATTCCAATAATTGTTTCATTGAAACGACTGCCATGTTAATTTCTCCTTTTCGTTTGTTCTTCTGCATCACTATGTATCTACCACCCGAAGGCACTTGGTAAACCAAACATGATGCATGCTTATTTTCATAGCCTTATTAAATATAACATATTTACATGCCATTTGCAAGATAATACGGTTTGAAAATGGATAATTTCATGCTTTTTAATGCTTTTTAGTGTCCACTACTACCAAAGCCACCATGTCTTTTTTGTGATTTGGCTTC
>DAOTHC010000104.1:0-4118 GCA_035447465.1 Acholeplasmataceae bacterium | reverse complement strand
CTTTATTAACAGCAACTTCTCCACCGCCAGCCCAAACATGATTAGGTACGAGTTCAACGATTAAATCTGTACCTAAGCTGTTCTTGAAATGAAGATGCTTGAAGTTATAATCATTTAAAATCTGATTATGTTTAGATAATATGTGATTGTGTTCTTCCCAAGCTCTGATAGGATCGTTTTCTAATGTGACGCGAGATGCATCAAAGATAGCTTGCCATAAAGCTTCAACTGCTTCATTTTCTTCTAACTGCGGGAATACTTGTTTAGCCCAAACGGGATTTGGTGCAGCAACAATAGTCCATTGAACTTTGTTCCCCATCAAATGCTCTCTAAAGAATGATAAAGCTTTTTGAGCAGCGATACCTTGTCGTTGTGCCTTGATGGGATCAACATCTTTATTAAGTCCTGGAATAGGTGATGAGACAGAGATAAAGCATGCGCCTGCATCAACAAAATCTTTGTTTTGGTCGACAATCCATGATGGAATCGTCTCTAAGTCTTCAAGTGATTGATAACGTAATGAACTTCTTGAAATGTAATCATCGCTCCATTGAACATAAACAATTCGTGCACCAGCTTGATAAGCTTCTTCTGCGATTTCACGAATGAGTTCTTTGGTTTCAGTTGTTCCTCTAATGATAACGACTTGATTTTTTTGAACATTAACACCGACTCTAACGGCAAGCTTAGCAAGCTTGTTAACTAAAATGGGATTTGGCATGTTATTTTAGACTCCTTTATGTCAATTTTTAATTTTTCCTATGCTTCTAGATCTTCTTTTGCTGCTTTAAAATATTCAATAACACGTTGCTGTGGCATTGGTTTACAATAATAATATCCTTGTGCATAATCGACATGATATTTTTTCACCATATCAGATTGTTCTTTGGTTTCAATACCTTCTGCAACCACATTAAGTTTTAAGTGGTGAGCTAAATCAATCATGTATTTTAAAACATAAAATTCTTCGGTATCCTCTTTGATATTACTGATAAATGTTCGGTCTATTTTTATGGTATCAATAGGTAAACGTTGAAGATAAGTTAATGAAGAGTATCCTGTACCAAAGTCGTCCAATGCGATTGTAAAACCCAAACGTTTGAGTGCATTGAGAACATGAATGCTCTTTTGAATATCAGAGATAATCGCAGTTTCTGTGATTTCAATGTTAAACTTCTTACAGTCAATATGATGTTCTTCAATCCATTTAATAAGATCAGAAATAAATTTATCATTCATTAACATCGATGCAGATAGGTTAATCGATACTTTAAATTGACGTTTCTTTCCCCATTCAGGAAATTGCTGAGCTGCTTGAATAAAGACCCATTCTGTGATGTCTTTAATAAAGCCGTTTTTTTCTGATAATGAAATAAATTCAAGGGGAGGAATAAAGCCTTTGGTGGGGTGAACCCAACGAATGAGTGCTTCTGTACCTATAGATTTTCCTGTTTCTAGATCAATGATGGGTTGATAATAAAGTTGGAACTCTTGATTTTGGATTGCTTGACGTAATTGATTGAGCAGTTCTGTTTGTTGTTTAATCACCATAACCATTTCATCATCAAAGATAACAGTTTGATCTTTACCTTTAGATTTGGCAATGGACATAGCAGCATCTGCATGACGCATTAACGTGATGTAGTCAAGACCGTGATCTGGATAAAGTGCAACACCTGCACTAAAGGTAACAAAGAAATCATCTTTATCTAAAAGATACGATTTTCTAATGTACTTAAAGTAATCATCGATTGCAGGTAAAAATTCTTCAAGATGAACGATATCAAAAACAGCTAATACAAATTCATCACCACTAATACGTGATAACATATTGGGCTTTTTAATATGTTGTGAAAGCTCGTCACTGATGGATTTGATGAGTTCATCACCAATTGAATGGCCTTTCACTTCATTGATATTTCTAAATTCATCAATATCAAAATAAACAATTCCAATGACACCATTTTCTTTATTTAATGCAATATAATCATTAATGGTTTGTTCTAACATGATGCGATTAGGTAACCCAGTTAATGGATCATAATATGCTAGATCGTAGAGTTGTCCTTCCAATTTTAAAGATTTCTTATGACCTTCGTCTAATTCGACGTATGCCTTTTTCAAATCTCTAATGGTCAAGACATAATTATCCATTTGTTTATGAATAATATAAAAGAAAATCACAGCCGTAAAAGCGACATAAAAAATACCTTTAACAGTCTGTGCCAATTGATTTGCTTCATGATCTTGAAAAACAAAATCAATGATGATATCAGATGTGATGATCCATGTGAAACCAATAATCAAGTAAATAAAGATGATTTTGATAGCAGCATAGGTTGCGTTAAGATGCTTATGAACTTGATTTGTAGTTTCAGTTTGTTTAGGGTCAGTTTGCTGATTCAAATCGATCACCTCTTTCTTATCATTATACATGAAAAAGTGACCTCTTAAGTTAACTTAAGATTATTTTATGAAAATAAAGAAAAAAAGCCGTTAAAAACGGCTAATTATACATCTTCTTTGGCTAAATTTCTAACCCAATGTTCTTTTCGATATCGTGACAAACCAATAACCATTTTAGGAATATCAAGCATTTGAACAAGTAAAAACATGAGTGTAACCGGTAATGATGTTAAGTATGATAACAATATGGCTGTCGGTACAGGTAGGATCCACATATAACCTGCGTCCATCAAGAAAGTTGACTTGGTGTCTCCTCCAGCCCTTAATGTAAAATACAGGGTGACATTGAACGAGAAGACAGGTATAAACAGTGCATTAATTCGAATATTAAACTGCGCGATTTTTTTGGTTGCATCAGCAACATCATAGATATTCAGAATGAAAAATGACAGGATAAACAATATGAAACCTGCTGCAACAGCAACCATGACTGCGGTTGCTATTAATTTTTTAGCATTATCTTTGGCTTGGTCTAATTCATTCTTACCTAACGTGTTCCCAACCAATACAGCAACTGCTGTAGCGATAGCACCAAAAGTGACAAACACAAGTTGTGAGATTGCACTGGTAATATTCATAGCAGCTAAAGCTTGATCTCCTCTTCGTGAATACGCATGAAGAAAGACTGTTTGACCAGTTGACCAGAACAATTCATTTAATAATAAGGGCAGGGCCATGACGATAATACTGGATAAGAGTTTTTTATCTATCAACAGAACGTCTTTAAGTGATGTTTTAAAGAATTGACCTTTGGATACAAGGAGATAAAGCATTAAGAAGAACTCAACAAATCTAGATGCTGTTGTTGCTATCGCAGCTCCTTCAACACCAAGCACAGGAAACCCAAAGTTACCAAAGATAAGGATATAGTTCAAAAATGTATTGGTGAAAATAGCAACAAGAGAAATGATTAAGAGTGGCTTAGTAATGCCAGTTTCTCTAAATGTATTGGCAATAGCTACGGATAAAATCCAAGGGAAAGCACTCCATTTAGCATATGTTAAATACGTCATGGCTAAAGAGATTGTATTTGGATTATCAGTGAAGACCATAATAAGATTTTTACCGAAAAATGAGAAGATCACAAATGATAAAACAGCTATCATGAACCCAATTAACAATTTAAAGCGAAATGTTTGCTTAAGCTTATCATAATCTTTAGATCCAAAGTATTGTGCTGTGAAAATACCAGCTCCACCAAGGGCACCAAATGTGATCAAGATAACAACAAAATAAAGTTGGTTAACAACGGAGACAGCACCAATAGCTTCTTCTCCAAGTTTACCAACCATCACGTTATCAACGAGCTGGACAGATGTTGTTATAAGTTGTTGTAAAATAAGTGGGGCAGCCACTGTAAACAGTGTTTTGTAGAATGCCCGATCTCCAATATATTGATGCATAATAACCTCTCAACTCAAACATTATAGCATGATAACAAGTCAATAATCAATGAACTGGCAACATTCTTTAAGCATAAAAAAATCCTGCAAATGCAGGATTTCTATTAGGGTATATCAATGATACGTAGCGTGTTGGTTGAACCATGTTTTTGTGCCCAACCTGATGTAATAATGATAGTCGTTCCAGATTTAAATCCAAAGTCTTTAGCAACCTCGATAGCTACGTTATCGTAGAGTGTCATATCGGTG
>DAOTHC010000103.1:0-4134 GCA_035447465.1 Acholeplasmataceae bacterium | reverse complement strand
GGTGTTGGTGCGATTATTTCTCCTTGGAATTTCCCACTCGCTATTTTAACAGGTATGACATCTGCTGCACTTGTTTCAGGTAATGCAGTCTTATTAAAACCAGCATCAACAACACAGGTTATTGCATATAAATTTGTTGAAGTCTTAGAAGAAGCAGGCTTACCTCATGGTGTGTTAAGCTTTATTCCAGGCAGCGGTGCTGAAATTGGTGATTATCTTGTTAATCATCCAAAACTACGTTTCGTATCATTCACTGGATCAAAAGAAGTTGGTATGTCCATCTATGAAAAAGCAGCAAAAGTTCAAAAAGGTCAAATTTGGTTGAAACGTGTGATTGCTGAAATGGGTGGTAAAGACGCGATTATCGTTGATGATGACGCCGATCTTGACTTAGCTGCAGAATCGATTGTTAAATCAGCTTTCGGTTTCTCAGGTCAAAAGTGTTCAGCATGTTCAAGGGCGATCATCCATGAAAATGTATATGATGAAGTTGTTGAAAAGATGACTAGACTCACTCAAAAGATTAAAGTTGGTGATCCAACAAATCCTGAAACATTCATGGGACCAGTTAATGACATCAAGGCATTCCAAAAGATTTCATCATACTTTGAAATTGGTGAAAGAGAAGGTAAAAAAGTCATCGGTGGTCATGCAGATTCATCAGAAGGTTACTTTATTTATCCAACTATCTTCAAAGATTTAGATCCACATTCAACACTGATGCAAGAAGAAATCTTTGGCCCTATTCTTGCTGTATGTAAAGTGAAATCATTTGATGAAGCCATTGAAGTTGCAAACAATACAGAATATGGTCTAACAGGTGCTGTGATATCAAGAAATCGTATGCATCTTGAACAAGCTAGACATGAGTTCCATGTTGGAAATCTTTATTTAAACCGTAAATGTACGGGTGCCATCGTTGGTTACCAACCCTTTGGTGGTTTTAACATGAGTGGAACAGACTCAAAAGCAGGTGGGCCTGATTACTTAATCCTCCACATGCAAGGTAAAACAATTTCAGAAGCTATGTAATAAAAAAATGAGAGCAAGAGATTAAATCTCCTGCTCTTTTTTATTAAAAGTAGCGCTGACTGAAGTAGTAGATGAAGAGTGTTGCGATCAGTAAGTCTGCTGAACCACCAAAACTTAGATTTTTTTCAATAGCACCTTCTGTAAAATGTTTGACTTGAGCTAAATCGGTGACATCGATCAAAGATACTTCCTTTTTGATGGCCATATAGGCATCGAATGATCCAGCTCGCTTGAGAAGTACAGTATCATCTGTCGTACGAATGAGCTGTTGTAAAACTTTTCTTAAAAGCGTGTCATTTAGTGGAACATCTTTCATCAAGTTTAAGGCATGATGGACCGAAGGAAGTCCTAAGTATGCTTCACCTCGAGCACCCATAATTTGATGTTCCTGATAGGCTTTTTCACCAAAAGTGACAGGCTTTTTCTCAAAATCAGCTAAGATATCTTGTGTCAATGTATGGATGTTGGTGAATATATGGTTGACGTCCTGATTTTTTGATAGGGTATACCCAGTAGAAACCATGACAAGTCCTAAAATGAAAATAAGACCTTTATAACAATTCACACCATGGGTATGCTCTAACATGTTTTGTTCAGCTTCAATACCAAACTTTCTAGCGATAGGTAGAAGGTTATAAATCTCATCACTTTCATAACCTAGACGAAACATATGAATGAAATAAGGCACAATTACTTTTTGTGTATCTCTCATTAATTGATAGTCCATGTCATCGTGTGAACCCATTGAAGATGGCGTCACTAAGCCAAATTTATCATCTAAATTGAGTTCATCTAACATGACTTTTTTAACAAGATGACCGACATCTTCATAGAGATGTTGTTTCGTAGTTTCACGAATAAATGACATGATATCTTGAAGTGAATGTTTTTTTGCTCGAACACAGTGGTGTGCGACATCATCACAGATAAAACATTTTCTCGGCTTATGCTTAAGCGAAGATCTCGACCATAATTGATCAGGTATCGACCATACATCAAGATCTACAAGACGTCCTAATGTAATATGATCTTCCATTTCAATCAGTTTTTCCTTAACTTCTCTAGCAGATAATCCTGAGATAGTTATAAGTGTATAAGGACCATCAGCTGATTCAAAGCGTTCATGTTTTTGAACATGGAACGTTTCTTTAATCAGCATTTCAAAAAAGCGTACAACAATATACGCTTCCTTGATGTTTTTGTGTTCTGCAGGGATGTTGGCGTGAATGGACACTAAAACATCATAACCTAAATGCAGCCATGATTCAATTTGTTTTGCACGATGTTCACGTGCATCTAAAATAGCGTCATGCATGAAATAGAGCCTTTCCGTCTTTAGACATTAAGTATTGATAAGTAACTTTTGGAACAAAGCCTTTGATGTCATGATACTTTTTCTCTTTCATGAGTTGTCTGACAGTTGATGCAGAAATAACTTCATGATGAAGAAGCTTACGATCAATTTCAATCAATTGATCACCTAATATGCGCTTCATGGTTTCATTATAACACCGTGTCGTCTCATCTTTAGGTTCAGTGCCTACATAACGATAATCGATTTCAAAAAGAGGCATAAAATAATTCTTAAAAATGAGGATATCAAGTTCCATGAATTTAAGCGATGCATCATTTAACTCTTTTAGAAAGTATGTGGGAAATGTAGCAAGACTAATCATATATAGTGTTGAAGGTAGAATATGAACATTTTTTAAATGTTTGGTTGCTTTTTTAATCAGTTCATAACGTACATCAAATGGAAAAACAGATCGATTCTCTTGAACGAGGAAGATGATGACATCATTGACTTCTTTAGCACAGGTCTCTATCAAATAGAGATGACCATTCGTCAATGGGTTACAGTTCATGACAATCGCTGCACGTTTACCATGTTTAGGTCTAAGTTTGAGTTTTAATGATAAAAGGTGATCATTAATGGGGTAAATATGATTTTCGAATAGCGCTATGCTATCCGTCTCTTGTATAAGTTTAAAGGGATAGTGCATAAAATATCCCTTATTTTCTGGCTTCGTAAAAATGAAGTATTTGTTAACTTGGTTGATTTCAAAGATGCGCATGACATGCTGCAACAGATGAGCAGTAACCTGTTCACCTTGATAATTTTTATCAACAGCAATCATCTTGATGACATTTTCATGCGTAGAAATTGTGCCTATCAAGATGTTGTCATCATAAAGATTAAATGTTTGTGAAAGATGTTCATCAACATGTAATTGTGATGACAAAAGAAGTTCTTTAGTTTTTGCCATTTCAGATTCAGTTTCTACCAAAACAAAATGGTATGCCATACTATGCTCCTTGATATTGATATAAACAATCGATGATTGATCCATCACGATATCTGACAACACCAACGACTTTTCCTTGATTTATTTTTTCCTTTGGTGTACCTGTCATGTCGTGTGCTTTTTTCAATAGATCCTCAATAGTCATTAAGGGTAGTTTGGAATGCTCTAGTTTTTTGATTAAGTCAGTTCGTCTAGGATTGATAGCAATACCGCGTTCAGTTACCAGTACATCCACAGTTTCACCTGGTGTTGTAATAGTTCTAACATGGTTTTTTACCATTGAAAGACGTGATTTAACTAAATTCGTTGTAATAATGGTCAATTTTGCACCATATGCAGTGTCAGAGTGACCACCACTGCCACCCATGATATGACCAAAAGAATCTGTTGTTACATTCACATTATAATCCAAATCGATCTCAGTTGCCCCTAATATGACAACATCAAGTTCGTGAGCAATTGGTTTGGGATAATATGGATTAGCATATTCAGACGAACTCATCATGATATGTTGCTTGTTTTTTTGGTAAGATTTGATCGCTTCTAAATCAAAACATTGCACATCATAGAGTTTTTCAAATAATCCTTCTTCATGCATGTTGACTAAGAAATTGGTGATGCCACCCGATGCAAAGCTACCTACCACATTTTTTTCTTTCATGATATGACTTAAGTCTTCAGCAACAGCAAGACTGGTTCCACCAGCACCTGTTTGAAAACGAAGGCCTTTTTTAATGTAGCCTAGTTCGTCAATAAGTTTCGCAGTATTTTTTGCAATTTTTAATTGAATGGGGTC
>DAOTHC010000102.1:0-4140 GCA_035447465.1 Acholeplasmataceae bacterium | reverse complement strand
AAAACTGATGAAGAAGGTCGTTTTACACGATATCAAACAGGTCTTGGTGGAAACGGTGGCTCTGTCATTGTTGAACATCGCGATGATCTTCCACCTGCAAGACAAGGATTTGGAGGTATTCATCATGTTGCATTCGGTGTACATGATGAGACAGATATTCAAACGTGGATTAAGCATTTGAATCAACTAGGTGCTGTCCACTCAGGTTATGTCGATCGCTTTTACTTTAAATCATTATATACAAGATTATATCCGGGAATTTTATTTGAATTTGCCACAGAAGGTCCAGGATTTATTGATGATGAAGAACCTTATGAAACACTAGGAGAAAAACTAGCTCTTCCACCTCGTTTTAGAAACCAAAGAGAACGCATCGAAAAACTGGTACGTCCAATTGACACGAAGCGTAGTGATAAGGTTTATATAAAAGAAGAATTTTAAAGGAGATACCATGAAAAACGAAAAAGATTATCTTAAGTTAACAACTGTTTTATTTAGAACGATGCAACATGTTGAATCAGTCATTAAGAAGGATATCAAATCTCATCAGCTTAACACATCAGAATTTGGTACATTAGAATTACTGTATAACAGAGGTGCACAACCGATGCAGTCCATGGCTTCAAGGTTACTCATGGCACCAAGTTCTTTGACATACGTGATTGATCAACTGGAAATCAAAGGGATGATTAAGCGAACACAAGATGAGCAGGATAAACGCGTTATGATGGTTGAAATGACTGAAAAAGGACGCACCTTTTTTGATAACATTTTTCCAAAACATGTTGAAACACTTATGCACATGTATGATCAATTAACTGAAGATGAATTGATGCTGGTGATCTCATCACTTAAAAAGATTGGTTATCGAGCTAAAGAGATTAAAGGTTCAAAGAAATGAGACATATTTGGATGAAAGGATCTACTGATCATACACTCGTGATGCTCCATGGCACAGGTGGAAACGAGCATGATTTAGTAGATATTGCAAAAATGATTAATCCTAATGCCAATATCTTATCCATTCGAGGTAATATTTTGGAATCTGGCATGCCACGATTCTTTAAGCGTATAGCTCCTGGCGTCTTTGATTTGGATAGTCTTGTCGAAGAAACCAAAAATCTTTATGACTTTATTCAGAAGAGTGAAGAGACATATCATATCAAACGTGAGAACATGACCGTTATAGGTTATTCTAATGGTGCAAATATTGCTGGATCAATATTGTTACATGAAGATCATCCATTTAAGTCAACTGTTTTATGGAGACCGATGGTTCCACTCAAAAAAGATGAGTTAAATGATTTAAGTGATGTTGATATTTTCATCATAGCTTCAAAACAAGACCCTATTGTCAAGGAAGAAGAATCCAAAGAACTTGATAAGATGCTTCGCTTAAGAGGTGCTCATTCAACCTTGACCTGGGTCGAAAGTGGGCATCAACTTACGATGAAAGATGTAGAATTGACGAAAGCATGGTATGAAAATAAAGTAAAACGTGACATTTAAATCGATGTGTTGTAAGATACTAGATGAGGTGTTCAGTTATGTTTGAAATATCGATAGATGAGTTTAAGGCATTTTGTGATAGTTACGTGGTTTCTAAAAACCCCCTTGTTTTCAAATCAATTCCAGCCAAAGAGAAACGTAAATACATCATGTTATGTATCATTATTCATCACTTTCATATGAATAAAAACTATTCAGAAAAAGAGATTAATGACATCTTAAAACCTATGGTTGATGATTATGTGATGATCAGAAGATATTTCATAGACTATGGCTTTATGGGGCGAACAGATAATGGCAAATCCTATTGGTTAGAAAAAAACCCAAACGACTTTAGCCAGTTTAGGTTACTAGATTAAATCGAGGAGATCTCGATTTTTTTATATTATAAAAGATGTTCTGTCACACATGTCTTTACGATTAACTCAAGCGCTTTTGTTATATCAGAAATTGGCAAACTAAATGTTTGTGGTTTATCAATGACTTGATCGGTTGTATAGGGAACATGGATGAAACCGGCCATTGTTTTTGTTGTGTGAAGTTGCGCAAGTTCATGCATGGTACTATAAAATATATGATTACAAACATAAGTTCCAGCACTGTTAGAAATACCACATGGGATGTTAGCATCTTCAAGTTCCCGTTGAATAGCATGAATCGGCAACGTTGAAAAATATGCAACAGGACCAAATACTGAAATAGGGTCTTGACGTGGTGCAACTCCCTTATTGTCAGGTACTTTTGAATCATCAAGATTGATCGCTATGCGTTCAATCGAAATTTCTTTACGTCCACCAGCTTGACCAACCATGATAATAATATCTGGTTTGATCTCATGGATACGTTCAATTAACAGTTTAGATGATTCATAAAACACAACAGGAAGTTCTAAAACCCACGTTTCACAGGATAATTTTTGAAAATCTATACGCTTGATAGCTTCAAAAGAAGGATTGATCTTTTCACCACCGAAGGGCTCAAAGCCAGTTAAAAGGACACGCAACATGATTTTCACCTCACATCTATTTTATCATAGTGTCAACCATCATGATGAATCTATTCTTGTATGTCTTAATGTTTTCGTATATAATAAAACTATCAATCACACGAGGAATAAGACATGTCACGTATCGAACAACTATCAGAAATTGAATATAAGGACTATAAGCTTGAATATGAGTATATCACAAAGAGCTATTATCATGTTTCCATCAAGAAGAAAAAAGAAGTCAAAATAACCATTAAGAAGAAGAGATTTAGACGGAAACAAGAAAAGAAATTCACGGATTATCTCTTTCAAAAATATATCGAACAACCTCAAGTTTTTGGCATATTTGATCGAAAAAAACTTATTGGAGTTATCGAAGGATCACTAGAAACTTGGAATAATCGCTATCGTATTTGGAATTTTTTAGTTGATAAAAAGTCTAGGAGAAGTGGTTATGGCAAGATGCTATTTGATCACATCGTTGAGATAGCTAAGGAACAAAAAGCACGAGCTATCGTGTTGGAGTGTCAAAGTTGTAATGATCCAGCTATTAGTTTTTACTTAAAAAGAGGTATGCATTTTATTGGTCTTGATACCATGTCATACACCAATAATGACATTGATAATAAAGAAGTAAGAATTGAAATGGGCATGCGTTTATAGTAGATATTAAAATCATGTAATATCGCATTATTAAGCGATATATGGTTAAAATAAAAAGATCAATAGAATGATCTTTTTTTACTTAACTCGAAGTGTAATACATTTTAAATATAATGATTCATCTGAACCAAATAATGCAGGATGATCTTTTCCTTGAATCCGGAATTCTACCATTTGAGTAATTCGTTTTGCATCATGAGAAGCATCAAGCAACATGTCCATAAATAATGCAGGTGTCATATAGTGAGAGCATTAACAAGATATCAAGTATCCTTGAGGAGCGATAATTTTTAAAGCTTGTAAATTTATTTCCTTGTAACCCTGATATGCTTTTTTGATATCATCATTCTTCTTAGCAAAAGCTGGTGGATCAAGTACCACGACATCAAATTGCATTCCATTTTTTTGATAACTTCTTAATGCTTCAAAAACATCAGCTTTTTCTGCAGTAACTTGATGTAAATTGTTAATTGAAGCATTATGTTTGATGTTTTCTACAGCAAGTTCAGAGATATCTAAGCAGGTCACCTCTTTGGCACCATGATAAGCAGCATGTAAACCAAACCCACCGATATGTGAGAAACAGTCAAGAACAGTTTTATCTTTGACATAAGGTTTGATGGCATTGTGGTTATCTTGTTGATCGAGAAAAGAGCCAGTCTTTTGTCCATTGATGATATCAATGTCCATCCAAAGATCATTTTCTTTGATTCGAATAAGTACAGGAACATCACCGTATAACAATCCTTTGTAGGGTTCAAGACCCTCTTTTTTTCTAACTGGCACATCGCTTCTTTCGTATATCCCTTTGGGATTGAAAAGTTGCATGAGAATGTCGATGAACATCTGTTTTCTTAAGTCGATACCTAAAGATAGAATTTGAACGGATAAGTAATCACCGTATTTATCGATGATAAGACCAGGTATACCATCTGCCTCAGCAAACAATACACGATAACTGTGATCATAGCCTAAATCAC
>DAOTHC010000101.1:0-4163 GCA_035447465.1 Acholeplasmataceae bacterium | reverse complement strand
AAATGCTTGATGACATCAGGCATTTGTTTTTTTATATCGTAGATTTCTAGATAAGGGATGTCTAGTTTTCTTAGATCATCGCCTAACCGCTTGCTTTCGGAGATGAGATAGGAGCATAAAGATATGAGATCTTCATCGTTGAGATCACTGAACCAGGGATTATCCATATGGTCCACATGGCTTATAAGTTCCTTCGCTTTATCAGTGGGATTAGCGTGTTCATAAAGTAAGTAAAGAACACGGATCTTACCAGGATAAAGGGTTAATAACTGTTTGACAAACGATGGTAAAAAATGAACACCTTCAATTAAAAAATCACCTTTTTGATCAATCAGTGTTTCAATCAATCCTTTGACATAAGGCTCTAAAAAAAGTGATACTGTCGCATCCGATGCGTGAATATCAATTTTAGGTACCTTTTCACCTTTATGTAACATCATCATGATATGATCTGTTTGAATAAGTTGAAGGTGATGCGATTTGATGAGCTGTTTACTGACAAATGATTTACCTGCTTTTGCAACGCCGGTTAAAATGTAGATCATAGGTTATCCTCCACTATTATTTTATCACGAGATAAATCAAAACATCGAAGTGCTTTATAAAAAAGATAACATCCGTTATAATAGATGTGTTAGAGAGGAGACTTACTATATGAAACCAACAACATTTATCATGCTTAAACCGGATGCGTTAGCACGGCATTTAGCAGACGATATCATTGCGATTTTTATGGATCAAGGTTATCACATCATTCGAAAGAAAGAGGTGATTGTTGACCGTGATCTCATTTTAAAACATTATGAAGAAGTTATTCAAAAGGTTAATCAACCTTATTTTGAGAAAGCCATTCTAGATACCTTTGTCAATCACAAAGTGATTGCACTAGAAATCACGAAAGATACCCCTAATTTAATCGAAGAGGTGAGAACACTTGTTGGAGTCACTGATCCCATCAAGGCGGAGCCATCAAGTATTCGAGGTAGGTATCAAGCTGACTCACTAGAGGTTGCTATGAAAGAGAAAAGAACTCTAAGAAATCTCATTCATGCATCAGACTCTATAGAGAATGCTAAACAAGAAATGTCATTATGGTTTGGTGATTGTAAATAATAATGCCGGAATATCTCCGGCTTTTTTGTTGGATAAATTGAAAACTCAAAACTAATGTTATAAACATTAAAAACTTACTTAAAAAAAGCATCTAAAACTTCTTTACAAAACTTAATTTAAGTGATAAACTATGTTTGAAAACGCTATCGCGATTTGCTCGTTGCAGGAATCTTATAATGTTCAACATTTAAGAATTTTTGAATGAGCACGTGCGTTAATCCCATTACGTTCGTTTTAGATGGGAAAGATGATGTCGAGAGTACTTCAAGGTTCATGATCTGTGAACGTAACTTATTTTTAATTAGTGATACAGATTCAGGGATCTTCTCAATAATTTGACTGTTAATCACGATGGTCTTCGGATTGAGTGTTAATGAGATGTTGTTGATGGTGAGTGCGACATAATCGATAAACTGTTGATAAATTTTACACGCATGAGCATCTTTATGTTTGTAAAGTTCAACAAACTGATCAAGATCGATGGTTTCTCCACTTAATTCGTAATAGGATTGAACAATGGCAGGATTAGAAATATACTTTTCTAAACAGCCATAGTTACCACAGACACATTTTCGTCCATTTGGGACAACGATGGTATGTCCGATTTCACCAGCATATCCGTTTTCACCTGTGTACAACCGGTTATCAATAATGATACCCATACCAACACCGATACCGATGTTGAGCGAAACGAGGTTATCGGTTTGAGGACTGATGACATGTTCACCAAGTGCTGAGATGTTTGCTTCATTCTCAACATAGGTTTCAATACCTGTGTAATCCTCAATAATTTGTTTTAAATCAATGTCTTTCCATGAGGTGAAAGTTGCAAACTTAATACGTTTCTGTTTGGAGAGAATGCCGTAGACTCCAATGCCGATACCGATGACACCATAAGTGGAATCCTTAGTGTTTGCTCTCAGTTCATCAATAGCTTGTAAAAGAATGGCTAAATAGGGATTAAATTCAGGATCAGGAACGTCTTTCCTGAGTTCAAAAAGGATTTGGCCGTATAAGTTGGTGACAACACCATAGAGTGAGTCTGTTAAAAGCTCAATGGAAATAATGCGACCTGCATTTTTATTGAGAGCTACAACTTTAGCACTACGACCTGATGTTTTGATGTTTTTATCAGTTTCAATGACAATTTCTTTTTCAACAAGTTCGTTGATGATCGAAGAAATTGTAGCCTTATTCAATGTTGTAAGTCGAGCGAGTTCGATCCGAGATGATTCTCTTAGTTCAATCAATCGTTCAACGACCAATTTCATATTATCAATCTTAACTGACTGCGAGTTCGATGTATTCATAATTGTTCACCTGTCCCTTTGAGTTGATTATACAACAAAATAATGTTAATAACACATCGTGTAAACAGTTTAGGATATACCTTCTAATGTGGAAGAGAAGGATATGAATATGAAATTCTATTCACTGATGGTGATGAAGCTATAGAAAAACATAATGTTCAAACTTTAGTAGCAAAAAGTGCAGAAGTCATTATCATCACTGTTGAAGGTTCTGGTGCAGTTCAAACCGCTAAAGCAGCTGGCGTTACTGTAATTGCTCATGACCGTATGGCTAAGAAAGATGCTACAACAATCGCTGATTATTACACAACTTTCAATAGCTGGAATGTTGGTAAAGCTCAAGGTGGTCACCTTGTTGAAAAAGCTTTAGCAAATGGTTGTTCTGCAACTAACAAGTGCGACTTAGCAATTTTTGCAGGTCGTGTAGCTGACTGGCCAAATGCAACTTATTTCTTTGGTGGCGCTATGGAAATGATTCAACCACATTTTGATATTTTCAATATCATCAATGTCAATGATACATTCTCAAGCTTAGGATTCTACACAGAAGCAACTTTCAATGATGCAGCTAAAACAGCTCTACAAGCAGCTATGCTCCCAGTTGACACTGACTGGAATGCAGAAACTGCAGGTGTTAAAGCAGCAGCCGTTGTATCTCAACTTGGTGAAGCTGACAAATCAGCTGCAGACGTTTATGTATTAGCTCCAAATGATGACACATCAGCAGCAATCCGTCAAGAATTTGCTAAGATGACACATCCTTATGAAAACTATTACACAACTGGTCAAGATGCTTCAGACGTAACTTTAGCAAGCTTAATGGGCGATCCTATTAAGGGTAAAGGTACACAAACAATGACAGTTTTCAAAGACACATCTAAATTAGTTAAAGACTCAGTAGCAATCGCTAAGAACGTTATTGATGGTAAAGCTGGTCTTACTGGCTTAAATGCTGGTCCAAAAATTGATGGCGTTGACACAGCATACACTGCAATCGATACATTAACTATTGACAACAAGCAACATACTTATGACTTGATCTTCAAGACAGGTTATAAAGATGAAACAAGTGCTACATTCAGTAACATTAATTTTGCACCATATAAGAGCTAACAAGTTTCTTCATAGTATATGAGTCAAAAAGCTTAAAACAATAAGCGGCAAGAAAGGGATACTATCCTCTTAGTCCCTTTTTTGTTTTTTATAGAGAGTTAATTTGATACAATAAAGATAAATGGAGGATGTCAACATGTCAATCATAGAACAAAAAAAAGCGTTGGATGAAAGAAAAGTTACAAGTGTTGAACTTGTTCAACAAGCTATTTATCAACATGAGAAATGGATCGATAAAAATGCAATTGCTGTGATCAGTCCTTATGCACTATTTCAGGCAAAAGAGCGCGATGATGAACGAGAAAAAGGTCTAATTCGAGGATCCCTTCATGGTATTCCCATCGTGATTAAAGATAATATCTTATATAAGGATGGCACACCGACAACAGCTAATGCGTTCTCATTTCATGATTTAATTCCACCTTATGATGCAGAGGTTGTGCGACGTTTAATTGATCAAGGGGCTATCATTTTAGGGAAAGCAAATCTATCTGAATTTGCTTATTTTATGAGTTATGATGATATGCCTTCAGGATATGGATCGATGTATGGACAAGTCAAACATCCATTTGATGAAAAGATTGATCCTTATGGATCATCAACAGGTAGTGCGGTTGCTGTTAAGTT
>DAOTHC010000100.1:0-4165 GCA_035447465.1 Acholeplasmataceae bacterium | reverse complement strand
TGTTGAAAAATGTTGAATTTCAGCTGTAGAGAAACCTTGGATGTGTTTAAACAACTTACTTCTTGTTTCAACAGCAAGGCGAGTACCTAATCTTGCAGCAATAAAACTTGCAAAAATGGTTGCTGTGATTGAACCAAAGGTTACGAGCAGCATCATTCCCCCTTCTTTTAAAATATCTGATGTCGGCGCAATGCCGGTTTGTGCTCCCTGAGCAATTAAAACAATAATATTTCCCATATATTCAGGTAGAGCTAAATCCAGTTGAACCTGACCATAAATGAGACCGATGATAATCACCACAAAAATCCAGTGAAACCATCTAAAATTTTTCATTAAGCGTAACATGATAACCTCCTATATAGCATACACTCCATATCATACGCTTTTTTGTTGACTTATCAACAATTTTGCTCTTTTCACATCTTTTCACAAAAAAAACCCAACTCATTGAGCTGGGTTTAAGTTTGTGCTTATTTTCTTGGGTTCTTAATGTTAGCGTGTGCCGCAGCAAGTCTAGCAATTGGAACTCTGAATGGTGAGCAAGATACATAGGTTAAACCAATGTTATGACAGAACTCAACAGAGATAGGATCTCCACCGTGTTCACCACAAATACCTAATTTAATGTCAGGTCTTGTTTGTTTACCTAATGCAACAGCCATTTCCATTAACTTACCAACACCAGTTTGGTCAATGTGAGCAAATGGATCGTTAGCGAAAATCTTCTTATCATAATAATCGCCTAAGAACTTACCAGCGTCATCTCTTGAGAAACCAAATGTCATCTGTGTTAAGTCATTGGTACCGAAGCTGAAGAATTCTGCTTCTTTTGCAATGGTATCAGCAGTGATTGCTGCTCTTGGGATTTCAATCATGGTACCAACTAGGTACTTAAGGTCAACATTAGCTTCCTTAATGATCTTATCTGCAGTTGCAACAACAACGTCTTTAACATATTGCAATTCTTTGATATCACCAACAAGTGGGATCATGATTTCTGGTGTAACATCTAAGCCTTCCTTCTTCACATGAATTGCAGCTTCAATAACCGCTCTGGTTTGCATTTCTGCAATTTCAGGATAAGTTACTGATAATCTGACACCACGATGACCTAACATCGGGTTAGTTTCATGTAAATCACTGATTGTCTTAGATAATTCTTCGAATGTTAGACCCATTTCTTTTGCTAAATCACGGATGTCTTCTTCGTCTGTTGGAACGAATTCATGTAGTGGTGGATCTAAGTAACGAATGGTTACGGCATAACCCTTCATTTCCTTATAAAGACCGATAAAGTCTTCTCTTTGCATAGGAAGAAGTTTAGCTAATGCCTTTTCTCTTTCAGTCTTATTCTTAGCAACGATCATTTCACGAACGGCTGGAATACGATCTGGTTCAAAGAACATATGTTCAGTACGGCATAGACCAATACCTTCAGCACCATAGTTATAAGCGACTTTAGCGTCTCTTGGTGTGTCAGCATTTGTTCTAACTTTTAATGCTCTGAACTTGTCAGCCCAGTTCATTAATGTTTCGAAATCACCTGATACGGTTGCATCTTGTGTTTCTACTTTTTCACCATAAACTTTACCTGTAGAACCATCTAATGAAATCCAGTCACCTTCTTTGAATGTTTCACCATTCACTTCAAAGGTTAATTTCTTTTCATTAACATGGACAGCGCCTGCACCGGCAACACAGCATGTACCCATACCACGTGCAACAACGGCAGCGTGTGATGTCATACCACCACGTGATGTTAAGATACCAGCTGATACAACCATACCATCGATATCTTCAGGAGATGTTTCTTGACGAACTAAAATGACAGGAAGGCCATCAGCCTTTTTCATTTCTTTCGCGCGTTCTGCAGTAAATGCAACACGACCTGTAGCAGCACCTGGAGATGCGTTTAAGCCTTGTGTGATGACGCGTGCATTCTTTAATGCTTCTGGGTTAAATTGTGGGTGTAATAAAGAATCAAGTTGTGCTGGTTCAACTTTTAGAACAGCTTCTTGTTCTGTTAAGACGCCTTCCTTAACTAAATCAATAGCAACCTTAAGTGCAGCTTGTGCAGTACGTTTACCATTACGTGTTTGTAACATGTAAAGCTTACCGCGTTCAATGGTGAATTCCATATCTTGCATATCACGATAGTGTGCTTCTAATTTCTTAGAAATAGCAAAGAATTCATCATATAATGCAGGGTTGTCATTCTTTAATTCAGAAATAGGTTTTGGTGTACGAATACCAGCAACAACGTCTTCACCTTGTGCATTAAATAAGTATTCACCATATAATTCATTTTCACCAGTAGATGGGTTTCTTGAGAAAGCAACACCAGTACCTGAATCATCACCCATGTTACCGAATACCATGGATTGAACGTTAACAGCTGTACCCCATTCGTATGGAATGTGGTTCAATCTTCTGTATGTGTTTGCTCTTGGGTTGTCCCATGATCTGAAAACAGCTGTGATCGCTTCAATCAATTGTTGTCTTGGATCTTGTGGGAAAGCTTCACCCTTTAATTCTTTGTACTTCTTAAGGAATTGGCCAACCAATACCTTTAAGTCGTTTGCATCAAGATCTGTGTCAAGTTCAACACCTTTCTTGTGCTTCATTTCTTCAAGTAATTCTTCAAAGTTAGCTTTTTCGATTTCCATAACGACGTCTGCAAACATTTGAATAAAACGACGATATGAGTCGTAAGCGAAACGTGGATTGTTTGTAAGTTTAGCTAAACCTTCAACTGCAACATCATTTAAACCAAGGTTTAAGATGGTATCCATCATACCTGGCATTGATGCTCTTGCACCTGAACGTACAGACACTAAGAATGGATCATCGGGATCTCCAAATTTCTTTCCTGCTTCTTTTTCAGTCTTTTCTAAAGCCTCATAGATTTGATCAATGATGGTTTGAGAAATTACTTTTTTGTTACGATAGTAATCGTTACATGCTTCAGTAGTAACGGTAAATCCTTGTGGAACTGGCATGCCAAGGGATGTCATTTCCGCTAAGTTCGCACCTTTACCGCCAAGAAGGTTTTTCATTGAAGCGTTACCTTCTTTAAATAAATAGACGTATTTTACCATAGTCATTTCCTTTCTTAAATTTTCATCATTTTTATTATATATGATTTTTCTTTTTTATGAAACCTTTTTGACCAGTTTATACAGGTCATTCTTGGGTCTTTGAACACCAACGACATTCGAAAAGGGTAAATGTACCATTCTGGAGTCTCTGACACCAACACAAACACCATAAATATCATCATTTAGAAGTTCTACTGCGTAGGTTCCCATACGAGATCCTAGAATACGATCTTCAGGACATGGTGATCCACCGCGTTGAATATAACCTAAGACGGTTGCACGAGAAGCGAATCCTGATTCTTCAGTGATTGCTTTAGCAAAGTCATGGACATCCAAGATGTTTTCTGTGATAACGATAATGGCGTGTCTTCTACCTTCTTTTTTATGCTTCTTCAAACGGGAGATAATCTCTTCACGATTCATCGGATTTTCGGGTGTAATGATAAATTCAGCACCACCACAAATACCTGCAAATAATGCGAGATCACCACAATGTCTTCCCATCACTTCAACGATGGAACAACGTTGATGAGATGTTGATGTATCTCTTAATTTATCGATGGCATCAACAATGGTTTCAACTGCAGTATGGAAACCAATCGTGAAATCAGTACCTGCGATATCATTATCAATCGTTCCAGGTAATCCAATCGTTTTAACACCCATTCTCGTCAAATCCATAGCACCACGATACGTACCGTCACCACCGATGGCGATTAATGCCTCGATACCGCGAGCTTTAAGATTATCAACTGCTTTTTGTCTCACTTCTTCTTTTAAAAATTCTGGTGCGCGAGAAGTCCCTAAAAAGGTTCCCCCTAAATTGAGCATACCAGATACACTTTGATGGTTTAATAAAATTAGATTATCATCAATCAAACCTTGATAGCCATCTTTAACGCCATAGACTTCATGTCCATAGAGTTCACCAGCTCTGACAACTGCACGAATGGCAGCATTCATCCCAGGTGCATCTCCTCCTGATGTTAAGACACCAATTTTCATAGTTTCACTTGTATACTCAAAACTGTAATAATAGTAAGAGTATAGCTTCCTTTCTTTCTATT
>DAOTHC010000099.1:0-4290 GCA_035447465.1 Acholeplasmataceae bacterium | reverse complement strand
TATCGATGAAGGGTAAATCTATATCGAAGAAAAAGGCTTATGATCGTACGATGTCAACCCTTGTTTATATGTTAGGATTCATTGGAGTGATCATTCTAGGCATGGTCATCACCTATGTAACACTCACAGGATTTAAACTTGTCAAATGGGATACGATTATCGGTGATTCACAAACGATTAATACCAATGTATTTTTAGATGTGGGACCTGGTGAATATATTGCAACCACTAAGCTTGATGATGACATCTTTTACTCAGAATCATGGGGTCTTGGTTTAGTTGATGCCACCGATCGCGAAGGACATAAAATTGTCGAAGTTGCATATGTTCATCCAGATAGTCCATTTGTGACTTCATTGGATAAAAATAATGAAGATGAAAATGGAAATCCTATCATCATCAAAGTTAAAAAAGATACAGCGCTTCAAAGCATTATCATGGATAACTATACACAATTCGCATTTTATTCTGATGGTGCTGAAGTGATGCGCAATAAAATGGATCAAAGTACACAAATTGATGATTTAACCGTACAGATTGTTGGTGGCGGTATCAGAGGTTCGATTATTACAACGCTTTGGATGATCGTATTGACACTGGCATTATCAGTGCCCATTGGCGTATCAACTGCAATATATTTTAATGAGTACTCCAAAAAGAATCGTTTAACATCGATCATCAGAAGTCTTGTCGATATGTTAACTGGTGTGCCATCCATTATTTATGGATTATTAGGTGCAGCGATATTTGTTCCGTTACTCAATCGTATCATCAATACAGGTGGTGGCTCTATATATAGTGGGGCTTTAACACTCGCAGTCATCTTACTGCCAACGATTATTAAGTCAACAGAAGAAGCACTTAAAGTTATTCCTGATGATTTAAGAAAAGGCTCACTCGCACTAGGTGCTAACAAAACACAGACGATTTTCAAAGTTGTTCTTCCCAATGCAACACCTGGGATATTAACTGGTATCTTGCTGGGTATTGGACGCATCATGGGAGAATCTGCAGCACTCATCTTCGCAGTTGGGGCGGTGATCAAAGATGAGATCATACTCACTGAACGTTCATCAACGCTTGCGGTACACATCTGGGTGATTATGGGTGGAGAAGCACCTAACTTTGAATTAGCATCTGCGATTGCCATCATCATCTTAATCGTTGTATTTGTCATCAACTTTATTGTCAAAATTTTCGCTAAACAAATTCAAAAAAACATGAATTGGAGTTAAACACATGACTGAAAACAAATATGTATTTCAATTAAAAAATGTTGATCTCTTTTATGGCGATTTTCAAGCCATTAAAAAAATCAATATGAATATCAACTATCACGAAGTGACTGCATTTATTGGACCATCAGGATGTGGTAAATCAACATTTCTACGCATTTTAAATCGTATGAATGATTTGATATCTTCATGCAATATATCAGGAGATATTATGTATGAAAATAAAAATATCTACGATAAAGACTTTGATGCTATCGAGCTGCGTTCCAAAGTAGGTATGGTTTTTCAAAAGCCTAATCCGTTTCCAATGAGCATCTATGATAATATTGCATATGGACCAAGATGCCAAGGTATTAAAGATAAAAACATCTTAAACCAGATCGTTGAATCATCACTAAAAAAAGCTGCTTTATGGGATGAAGTTAAAGATCGATTGAAAAAATCAGCTATGGCACTTTCTGGTGGACAGCAACAACGTCTCTGTATCGCTCGAACGATTGCTATGGAACCAGAAGTAATTTTAATGGATGAACCAACATCAGCATTAGATCCTATCGCCACACAAAAAATTGAAGATTTAATTATGGATTTAAAAAAAGATTATACCATCATCATCGTCACACACAACATGCAACAAGCAGCAAGAATCTCAGATAAAACAGCATTCTTCCTCTTGGGAGAATTGATCGAATATGGTGATACATCCCACATATTCTCAACGCCAGATCATAAGAAAACAGAAGAATACATCACCGGTCGTTTTGGATAATATGATATAATGAAGGAGAAAAGACAATGACTTTAAGACAATCATTAATGACATCAATTGAAGAGCTTAAAAAAGAAGTAGCCAGCATGGCTGATTTAGCTTTATCCAATCTTCGTGAAGGGTTAAAAGCTTTCAAAACGAATGATTTAGTTCTAGCCAGAGAAGTTATGGCTAAAGATGAAGATGTTGATCAATATGAAGAAGAAATCGCTAAACAAGCGCTAAAAATTATTTGGAAAGAACAACCTGTAGCTGGTGATCTTAGATTAGTTACAGGAATCTTAAAACTCATCACTGACTTAGAGCGTATTGGTGACCACGCAAGCGATGTCGCAGAAATGACACTACATTTATCAGATGCAAGAAATCAGCGTGTCATGCCCATCACATCAAAAATGGCTGAACATGTTGAACGTATGGTTCTAAAAAGTATTGAAGGATTAGTCAAAGTTGATGAAAAGTTGGCCTATGAAGTCATCAGTGAAGATGATGAAGTTGATGACCTTTTTCAAAACTTGATTTCTAAAATGACACAAGAATTAAAAGATGATCATATCGAACCGAATGAAGCCATCTATATTCTCATGGTTGCTAAATATTTCGAACGTGTGGGAGACCACGCTGTTAATATTGCACAATGGATTATCTTTATGGTTAAAGGAACACATAAAAACATACTTCTTTTCTAGGAGGAATGCTATGCCACTGATTTACTTTGTTGAAGATGACCAAGCCATTGGTTATGTCATCGAAAAAACCATTGAACACGCAGGTCTAAAAGGAAAAGGATTCCATGATGGAGCATCATTTATGAAGGCTTATCAACAGGAAAAACCTGATCTGATTTTACTTGATCTCATGTTACCAGATATGTCTGGTATGGATATTTTAAAATGGATTAGAAAAAGCGATCAAGAAACACCTGTGATGATTGTATCCGCTTTGCAAAGCGAAATGGATAAAGTTATCGCCTTAGATCAAGGTGCAGATGATTATATGACAAAACCCTTTGGTGTTTTAGAATTGACATCACGTATGCAATCAAAACTAAGAAAATTTGGTGATGATAAACATTATCAGATGGGAAATGTTCTTTTAGATGATCGTAAGCACACCGTTTTAGTTAATGAAGAGATGATTTATTTAACTAATAAAGAGTATGATATTCTTAAATTGCTTTTGAAGAACCAAAGAAACGTTGTTTCAAAAGAAACTATTTTTAGAGATGTATGGGATACCGATTATATCGGGGAAACACGCACACTTGATATGCACATTAAATCACTTAGACAAAAACTCATAACCCAAGATGCTAGTATTAAAATAACTACAGTGCGTGGCGTGGGGTTTCAACTCGAATGAAAAGAGCACTCATTAAGAACAACTTAATGCTCATGATCAGTGCTTTTTTAGTCTTTTTTATTGTTGTTTTAACAAGCCTATATTTCTTTTGGCAACAACAAAGTAAAACATTAGTTTCCTTTGTACTCTCTGAAGTAAAACTCGAATACGAACAATTTGAAGGCACATATAGTGCATTTATTAATACGTTTGATAATGATTCTGGAAGAAGAATTACCTTATTAACAGCTGATGGCATTGTCATCATTGATTCACACGATGATAGAACCGGCCAGGATAAAAGTGAGCGACCTGAGATAAAAAACTTAGGAAGTGTTTCGACCAGAACATCAGAAACCATCGGTGTTGAACTTGTTTATATGGCAACAGAACTCGATGATGGTCTGATCTTAAGAGTGGCGATTCCTTTAGAATCACAAGTCGCCATGTATACACGTGTCATGTGGCTACTCATCTTAACATCTGTTGTTGTGATTGCCATCTACTATGTGACATTGACTAAGATTAATAAGAATCTATTAGCACCATGGGAAAAGGTTAAATCAGGTTTAAGAAATCTTTCAACAGGTGATTATCAGGTTATGGCACCTACCAGTCCTTATCCTGAAATCAATGATTTATTAGATGATATGAACCAGATCAATTTAGAAACTGATCAACACCTTCGATCGATTGAAACATATCAAATACAGCTCAAAGAAATTTTAAATGAACTGAAACAAGGTGTCATGTTATTTGATGATCAAGAACGTTTGGTCTACTATAATCAAGATGCAGAAGCATTCTTTCACCTCACAGAAGATAGTTATGACAAACCATCCTATTACACAATCAGAGATGTTGATTTCAAACGTGTTATTACTGAAGTTAATCGTGATCAACAAAATCGTGTATTCGATATGAAACACGAAGGAAAAATTTTAG
>DAOTHC010000098.1:0-4313 GCA_035447465.1 Acholeplasmataceae bacterium | reverse complement strand
CTAGAAAATTGTTGTCTATAACATATGATTACGAATGTGTCATGCAAAAGTCAGGATATATTATATTTTACGAAGATGTATGACTTTTTTGAAACAGTTGTTTTCTCCCAAATATGGCTTGCTGTAGGGATTATCGCAGCAACCACTTGTTTGGTTTTAGACTATAAACGAAATCAAAATCAAAAAGCCTTTAAGTTCATTAAAGCCTTTATTGTACTTATCGTATTTGCTTTCTTTGAGTTTTTAAACTTCATACTAGGGCGTTTTGAAAACACATCGCTTTATATTTCAATTGGTATTGTTGTTGTGATGGTTTATATCCTGATGAATTATATAAGATATTTAGTTGAACGTTTAAAGATCAGCTATGAAACTGAATTTTATGAAAAACTAGCTTATATGGATCATGTCACCCAAGGTCAGAACCGATTAGCATTTGAAAGAGATATCGATCAAATCTTTAAAGATCCCATCAAGAAGAAGGAATTAAGACTTATTCTATTTGATTTAGATGGCTTAAAGAAAATTAATGATGAGCATGGCCATGTCGTTGGTGATGAAGCGATCAAGAAAGCATATGAAATTGCACGACAAGCTTTCGCAGATCAAGGGGAATGCTATCGTATCGGTGGCGATGAATTCGCATGCATTTTCCAAAATACAGATCATAATGAATATCTCAATCGAAAGAAACTTATTGAAGATCTCACCAAAGCATTTGAGGAAGCAACCCCTTATCACTTTGGATTATCATTAGGATCATCGCTTGTTTATCACGATAATTTAACACCACTTGATCTTATGCATATTGCAGACCAAGAAATGTATGAATATAAGAAATCTAAGAAACAAAGATCATAGTTAATCTTGTTATATGTCCATGATAGGTATACAATAGAAATAATAATATACGTTATATCGTGTGGTTATCATGGACGAAAAAGAAAAAGTCAATATTTTTAAGAATAAGAATTTTAATCTTTTATTTGCAGGCGTGTTGGTATCAAATATTGCACACGTCTTATTTAATTTTGCCATTAGCTTATATATCCTAAGAATTGCCAAAGAAGCTTTTGGGGTAGAACAAGCAGCTTTAATCCAAGCAGCTTATTTAGCTGTATCAGGTATTATCTTACTGGTATGTATGCCATTTGGTGGTGTGTTAGCAGATAAGATGAATAAAGTAAGAATCATGTATCTCACAGACTACATCAGGGGTATCACGATTGGTTTAGTGAGTGTTGCTGTTCTTTTTGTTGATCATGCAGGCACATTACTGATCATCTTGTTTATCATGAATGTTATCTTAGGTGTGAACTCATCACTCTTTAATCCAGCTAGTGGATCACTTCTAAGATTTATTGTTAAAGATGAAGAACTTCAACAAGCATCATCCTATATGCAGGGATCTGCTAATTTACAAAATATCATTGGACTTATACTAGGTGGTATCATCTTTGCGACTCTAGGTATCTTTTGGATATTTGTTATTAATGCTGTTGGGTACATATTTAGTGCGATATCTGAAATGTTTATTAGATATGACCATAAGGCACATACGAATGATGGTGAAGATATCACACTACATGCCATCTTAACCGATATGAAGTCAGGTGTTAGATATTTATTTGGGGCTAAAGCGATACTTGCAACGATCTTAATGGCATTAGGTATTAATTTCTTCCTAAGCCCTATTTTCTCAAACGCCATCCCTATTTTCATCGAGTTTGGATTAGGAGAAGAACCAAGATACTTATTTGATTCATTCTTGACGAGAGAAACATGGTATTCGATTATCTCTGTGGCATTCTCTGTATCATCGATTATCATGGCACTCATTTTATCGACAAAAAGAACGAAAGAAAGTTATAGTAAACAATTTAAAGGTGCTATATTAGGTGTTGTCATCGTGATTACGTTCAATTCAGCTGTCATGATTGCATACTATTTAAACCTTATTTCAATTGATCTTACATTGATTGGTATGACGTTAAGTATGTTCTTAGCTGGTTTCTTCATTATGAATTTCAATATTCCCATGAGTCTTGTCATTCAAAGAAATGTAGAACCAAGACAGTTAGGAAAAGTGAGTTCTGTCATGAATGTCTTATCACAAGCATTAATCCCCATCGGATCGATGCTTGCTGGTGTGATTATTTCACAACTATCGATTACTTACTTCTTTGGATTTGTTACAGTAGGAGCATGGATTGTCGTATTAATCTACATCAATAACAAGGTTTCTAATCAAATATAAGATTAAAAGATGAGGGTTCCTCATCTTTTTTATATATTTTATGTTATATTGAACATATACATATCAATGAAGGGGTGAAGGACATGAATCTTAGAAGACGTATCTTTTTCTATTCTTTTATCTTTATGTTAATGATTATGCTATCGTCTTGTAAACAAGAGATTATAACGATCTCATTTAATACTGATGGTGGTGATTTTATTGAAGATGTTAAAATGACAAAAGAGGATCCTTTGGTATTACCAACTGTAGCTAAAATGGGCTATACCTTTGAAGGTTGGTTTCTTGATGATGGCACGTATGACACCTTGGTTACTGAAAAGTATGATCTATCACAAGTTGAATCACATACACTAAGTTTAATCGCAAAATGGGAATATATCACATTTGATTATACCTTTAATACACACGGAGGAACATCACTTCCCAATATGACAGTGGGTTATCTGCAAACTATATTTGAGTTTGGTGTGACTACTAAAGATGGTTATACCTTTGAAGGTTGGTATTTAGATGAAGATTTGACGCAAACATATGCTATTGGTGAAGGCAAGATCTATGATGATCAAACATTTCATGCGAAATGGTTACCTATTCTCTACACGATGACATTTGATACACATGGTGGATCTAGTGTTCCACCCATTTCACGTACGGTAGAGATGTCATCGATTCAAAGACCCGATGATCCTACCAAAGATGGTTATACATTTGCTGGTTGGTATTTAGATGAAGAACTCACTGAAAGTTATACGTTTGATCTACCCATCAATAGAGATGTGACACTACACGCCAAATGGGAAGAAATACCAACAACAAATCCTTTAACAGATGAAATTCCTTACTATTCGACCCTCTATGGTAATACGAACGGTAATTTAAATAACTTAGGATTAACATGTTATAATCCAACGTTAAATGTTCATTATATCTCGATGGGTTCAACGGTTCATGTATTTGATCCAGAAACCAATCTCACAACAACACTTTTCTATTTGACATCAGGTGGTAGAGCAACCTACCTGAATCTCAAAGGTGATCATTTATATTTCATCGATAGTTCAAATGGTTATGTCATGGATTACGATATGATTTTAGACTCATTTAACACAGTATCAACTGAAGAAGCTATTTATTTATCTCAAACACAAACATGGGCAAGTTACCTTTACAATACAGTGATGTATGAAGAGGATTATGTTGCGTTCAAACGTTACTTAATCTCAACTGACACCTATTCATCTGTTCAAGGTTATGGTTATGAACAGATGAACATTTGGGGAACAAGAGTCTACTATAAACCTATAGATGCTTTAACCCTCAATGTGATGAGTTATAACGGATCAGGTAAAACAACCGTTGTTAACTTAGGATCACTCAATGTCACAGATATCTATGAGTCTTTACTCTATCATGTAGATAATGATTATAATGCTTATTATGCGTTAATTCTTGAAAAAGATAGTCAAATGGGATTATACCTTTATAATCCAACAGATGGACTCACCAAGGTGATGGATACATCATCTGGTGTGATGACAAGCTTAAACTATAATGGTATCTCACTTTATGTCATCAATGATGGTGGTATTTATGAGATTGATCCAACAGCAAAGACATATGAAAAAATTGCAGAACTCACAGCAACTAACAACCACATCAATGTCATCAATTACTGGGTCTATTTTGGATCAGATACACTCTATAGAATTAACCCAGTAACGAAGGTCATTGAACCTGCTTTACTTAAATAAAAATATTCAAAAAAGAACAAATTGTGTGAAAGCGTCTATAATAGCAGATTAATGATATAATAGATATGCGAAAAATAAAAAATCATGGCGTAATAAGGTAACTAGGGGAAAAGATATGAGAGCAACCGAGAAGAAAATTTTGCTGGCAGCAACTAAACTGTTCTCTGAATCAGGATATTCAGGTGTATCAACAAGAAAGATTGCAGAAGCTGCTGGTGTTAATGAATTAACACTTTTTCGTATATTTAAATCGAAAAGGTGTTAATTCATTAACACCAGCAGCTTCTGCAATCTTTCTTGTT
>DAOTHC010000097.1:0-4341 GCA_035447465.1 Acholeplasmataceae bacterium | reverse complement strand
AGAAAACTATAATGGACCACAACGCGGTGATGACTTAGAACGAACGATTACCATCGATTTTATGGAAGCTGCACTCGGTACGAAAAAACCAATCAGTGTTGAAATTGATGAAGAATGTCACGTGTGCCATGGCACAGGTGCTGAGTCAAGCAAAGATGTTGAAGTGTGCGATCGCTGTCATGGTGATGGTTTCATCAACGTTGAACAGCGCACCATGTTTGGTGCGATGCGTACACAACAAGCATGTCCTAAGTGCGGTGGCGCAGGTAAGATCATTAAGAAACGTTGTAACACATGTAATGGCCGTGGCCATGTTAAAACGACTAAGACAGTGGATGTGAATATCCCTGCAGGTGTTGATAACAACATGTCACTCAAAGTGGCTGGTTATGGCAACGGTGGAACTAAAGGCGGTGGCGCTGGAGATTTATACTTAAACTTTAGAGTTCGCCCTCATAAAGTGTTCAAACGTCAAAATGATGATATTATCCTTGAAGTTCCGATTACGGTGACACAGGCGGTTTTAGGTACCACGATTGATATTCCAACGATCTATGGTGATGTTAATCTCAAGATTCCTGCTGGTATCGAACACGGCACCATCCTAAGGATGCGTGAAAAAGGTATTGCTAATGTGAGATCAAAGCGTAAAGGTGATCAACAAGTTATTGTTGAAATTAAAGTACCAAAGACATTATCCTCACAGGAAAAGAAGCTTTATGAACAATTAGAAAAACTCGAATCCAATGAAAAGGAATCAAGCTGGCAGAAATTTAAAAATATGTTTAAAAATTAAGGAGGTCAATGACCTCCTTTGTTTTATCCTTTTTTAGGTGGTAGTGGGAAAAAGATGGATGTCTTTTTCGCATACGCTTGAAAAGCTTCGTTGTTTTTATATTTCTTTTCAAGGAGTGGTACACCTGATACGAAGAGTAATAAATAGGTAATAAATGATGAACCGATGATACCGATGAGTGCGACCCATGATAAGGTACTCATACTGATGATAAAGATTGCCCACCACATCACAGCTTCACCAAAGTAATTGGGGTGTCTGGTGTATTTCCATAAACCGGTTTGCATGATTTTACCTTTGTTTGCTGGGTTTTCCTTAAACTTTTTAAGTTGTGCATCACCTAAAGCTTCAAAATAGAATCCGATGAACCATAAGAGAACGCCTACACCTAAGATAATCCATCCGAGAAGATCTAAATCCTTATTAATATTTGCTGCAAGTTGAATCGGTAACGATACGATGAGTAAGAAAGTCATCTGCAACATAAAGACGATGAAATATGCTTTAACATGAACATTTTTACCCCATTTTTTTCGCATGTTGACATATCTGAAGTCTTCAGGTTTCGACCAGTTACGTAAACCGATATAGAAGAACAAGCGAAATCCCCATAAGGCAACTAATGCGGTGATGACCATTTGATAAATTGTGTAAGTTCCTGCAACAAAGAGTGATGTTACAGCAACCACGACAAATCCTAATCCCCATGCCATATCAGCTAAACCGTTATTCTTTTTGATTTGAGCAATGATAAATGCGATGTTAAAAAAGACAAAGAGTGATGCAATTGGAATCCAAATCATACGTTTTGTTCCTTTCTAATATAAGCGATAGCAACCGTACCGATACCAGCGTTCATCGCAACCACAGTTGAGATATCCATGATATAACGTGGCTTTATACCAAGTAATTCGGTGTAGGTCTTTTCATAGTATTCAGCACGATCAAGCGCATTGGCATGAACGATGGCATAGGAATCAATGCCGTAGGTTTCATGGATCTCCTTGACGTGTTCTAAAATCTTTTTATCTGCGGATTGTGTCGAAAGTGCTTTGGAGAAAATAATGCCTGCACCTGTCTCATCAATGGAGATGACAGGTTTTAAATGCATCAGTTTAGCGATTGTTCCGCTGACTTTTGTCAGTCGACCAGAACGCATCATATACTTGAGCACTTTAACACTCACTAAGATCTTAGATTGAGTTGTTAAGGCTTCAATCTTTTCAGTTACAGCATTCATCGATAAACCTTGGTCAATCAGTTCAGCAGCCTTTAATACAAGAAGACCTTCGGCACCTGAATTTTGTTTACTGTTAATAACGCGAATATCACGATCTTTAAACTGTTTAGCAGCTTCATTAAATGCTTGATAGGTACCACTCATTTTTTCTGAGACAGTAATCACCAAAATATGTTTATAATATGTCGTTAAAAATGAGAAGAAGTTAGTTAATGATTTAACGGTGGGTTGTGCTGATGTTGGATACACTTTGAGTGAATCCATCAGTTCATAAAAACGATTGGATTGAATCGTGACTTTGTCTAGATAATCACTGTCATTCATATGAAGATTAATTGGAATTTGATGAATTTGATAATGGTCAATCAACTCAACAGGTAAGTCTGCAATCGAATCGGTGACAATAGCAATCGGATACTTACGATGATTGACTGCTTCAAATTGACGTCTCATGTCGTCCACTTTTTGTTCAGCGATGCGTGCTCGTTCATCTAAATATTTAAATACTTCATCTGGTTGATCCGTATGAATGTGAATTCTAATGGTTTTTTGACTACCAGCAACGACTAACGAATCACCTAATGATGATAGTTTTTCTCTTAAGTCATCAACGTTTAAGTTTTCACCACGAATCAAAGCTTCTGTACAATAACGGAATTGTGAATCCTCTAAATGATCGACATGAATTTCTTCGATAGCTTCATGTTCAACAATTTCAACATCTTCACCCTTAAAAGCTTTAATAAAACCTTCAATAAAATGAACGAACCCTTTAGCACCCGCATCAACAACATGATTATCCTTTAAGACTTGAAGTTTTTCAGGTGTTTTAGCAAGTTCTTCTTTGAGAAATTCGAAAGCTTCTAAAAAGAGATCAATCGCATTGGTGGTTGCTTTCTTAAATTCATTTAAAGCATGTGCCCAAGCACGCATGACAGTGATCATGGTTCCTTCAACAGGTATACTGATGGCATGATAAGCATAATCATAAGCCTTTTGAGATGTTTCGATTAAAGCATCTAGGTCAGGATTGTGATCTTTTAAACCTTCAGCAAATCCACTGATGTAAGATGCGAAAATAATGCCTGAATTTCCCCTTGCACCTACGATGGCAGCATCAACAATCGATTGCAGTGTTTCATCGAGAGTTGCACCTAAACGCGATTTTTCAATAATCGTGAGCATGAGTGATGACAGGTTTGTTCCTGTATCACCATCTGGAACAGGAAAAACATTGATCGCATTCAGTTCATTCTTTTCTGAAATTACATTTTTAGCACCAATGATAAAAGATGTATAAATCAGTTCATTGGTCAGTGTTAATGTAGACATAAAAACCCTCCTTTTACGATAAGAGATTGTTGGTTAAATAGGTTAATGTCGAAATAGAAGCGCCCAGGAATGTTCCCCACGCGAGATCAATTAAAGTAATTTGGATTGGCCAATCCTTAAGTGTAGCCAAGTTGGTTAAGTCATAAGTTGCATACGTGATAAAACCAAAGAATGCACCAAGAGCTAACGCTCTTAACCATTCACCATCATTGACAGCTGGTAAGATAGCAAAGTATACAAGGCCAACGATAAATAAAAGGTAAAAAATAATAGCTGCTGCCCAGTTAACCGAGTCAGACATTAAGTGCCCAATTTGTCGTTGATAAAGATTTTTAGCGATTAAACCTAGCCATATCAAATCAATAACAAGAAAGAATACGAATGCAATACCATAAAGTTTAAAAAACTGTCCCATAGTGATTCCTCCTATACACCCTTATTTTATCATAAACATCATGTAGCCTTATAGCAAATAACACTTTATAAAAGATTTAAACTAAAGTAGTTTCTTATTAATCATCTTAGTTTATGCATCAAAAGGGATATGGTATAATGACAATGAATTCTATTTTTGGGAGGTTTCTATGATTTTAATTAGACATCATAACGAAGGACAATTAAAACCGTATTTTTATTTTGCACTTGAAGAATATGTGCTAACGCATCTTTTAAAAGATGATGAAACATATTTTTTTACATGGGAAATTCATGGCGTTGTCATCGGGAAAAATCAAGTGATTGAAAATGAGGTTAATTTAGCCTTTCTCAAGGAACATAACATCGATGTTTATCGTCGCCCTACAGGTGGAGGATGTGTTTATGCTGATCATAGAAACACCATGTTTTCAATTATTACCAAACGCACCAACAAAGAGTTTACATTTAAGACATATTTATCTAAAATCATTGACTCAATGAAGTTACTAAATATCAATATTGAGAAAATACACCTCAATCACCCCATAATCGCCAA
>DAOTHC010000096.1:1982-4353 GCA_035447465.1 Acholeplasmataceae bacterium | reverse complement strand
ATTGCTAAAGCGGTTAAAAAGTCAGGTGCTCATCTTTTAAGAGGTGGTGCGTATAAGCCTAGAACATCTCCCTACGCTTTTCAAGGTTTAGAATTAGAAGGTTTAAAGCTTCTTAGAAAAGTAGGTGATGAATTCGGTTTAAAAATCGTAACTGAAATTCCATCAGCTGATTTATTACCTGTTTTTGAAGAGTATGTGGATGTGATTCAAGTGGGTGCAAGAAATATGCAAAACTTCCATTTATTAAAAGCACTTGGTAAATCGACAAAACCTATTTTGCTTAAACGTGGTTTATCGAATACCATCGAAGAATGGTTGATGTCAGCTGAATATATTATGGCAGGTGGTAATGAACAAGTCATTCTATGTGAAAGAGGCATTAGAACATTTGAAAAATATACAAGAAATACACTGGATATCAGTGCAGTTTTAGCTGTTAAAGAATTATCACATCTACCAGTCATTATCGATCCATCACACGCTGCTGGTAGATGGAATATGATCGAAAAACTATCGTTAGCTTCTTTAGCTGTTGGTGCACATGGTTTAATTGTTGAAGTGCATCACGATCCTGAACACGCACTATCTGATGGTGCACAAAGCTTAAAGCTTCCTAAATTTCATCACATGATGGAAGAACTTGAAAAAGTGTCTTCAGTTTTAGGTAAACATCTTTCATGAACATCTTTATCGTAGGCTTAGGACTGATCGGCGGGTCACTTGCTGAAGGACTTCACCTTAAAGGACATCATCTCTATGGTTATGACCAAGATGATGCTGTTATGAAAGAAGCTAAAGAAAAGAAGTTAATCGATCAAGATTCAAACATAGCTTCCTTAAGTGAAGCTGAACTTGTCATCTTAGCGTTATATCCTAAAGATAATGTGAGTTTTATGAAACAGTATGGTCATCAGTTAAAACCTGGACAAATCCTAACGGATATCAGTGGTACAAAAACATGGATGATGCAAGAAATTGAGAAGATCTTACCAAATGGTGTTTCATATACGTCACTACATCCGATGGCAGGAAGAGAAATGTCTGGTTTTAATTACCGAAGTGCCTATCTTTTTGCTCATGCGAATTTAATGATGGTTAAGGGACCTAAGAGTTCACCTCAAGATGAAATCATCTTAAGAGGCATCGCAGATGAACTAAAGTTTGGTAAAATAACAGTAACAGATGCAAAAACACATGATGAATTGATTGCTTTTACATCACAGTTAACACACATTCTTGCTGTTTGCTTAATGCACGTTGATAGTGATCCTTTAACAAAAGAAGCAACCGGTGATTCATTTAGAGATTTAACACGTATTGCTAAAATCAATGAAGTGATGTGGAGCGAACTCTTTTTAGAGAATAAAGAAGCATTACTCAAGATGATTGAAACGTTTGAAAAGGAACTTAAACATACAAAAGATTTGATTCAAGATGAAGATCAAGAAACCTTAAAAAAGTATCTTAAAGATGCTAAAGAAAAGAGGAAGAACTTTGACATCCATTAAAATGATTGATTATGACATTTCAATCCAAAAAGATGCACTTAATGAGCTACCTTCTTTTATCATGAAAGCTACATCGAGTAAATCACTTTTTATCATCACCGATCAACACCTTTATCATCTTTATCATGAAAGATTGAGCCTCATTCTTAAGGATTTTTTTGTTCAGTATGTTATGGTTGAACCTGGTGAAACTTCTAAATCATTACGTGTTTATGAACACGTTTGTCAAACACTCATTGAAAAAGGTATTCGACGTAGTGATTTTATCATCGCGTTTGGTGGTGGTGTCGTTGGTGATTTAGCGGGTTTTGTAGCATCCACCCTCTATCGAGGTATCCCGTTTGCTCAAATACCAACATCACTTTTAGCCATGGTTGATTCATCGATTGGCGGTAAAGTGGGTATTGACTTACCACAAGGGAAAAATGTATTAGGTTCATTTTACAACCCTAGATTTGTTTTAATTGACCCAGAATTACTTAAAACGTTAAGTGATAGAGAATATGAAAATGGTATTGCTGAAATGATTAAAGCAGGTCTGATTGGCGATAAAAAGCTTTATCATTTTCTTTTAGATCACAAGCATGTTACAGAAAATGAAATTCAAATGGCGATCTGTGTTAAACGAGAACTTGTTTTAAATGATCCCTTTGATTTTGCTGATCGTATGAAGTTAAACTTTGGACATACCTTTGGGCATGCCATTGAAAAAAAACATCATTATCAAACCTATCTCCATGGTGAAGCCATCAGTTATGGCATGCTTTTTGCACTCGAGATTGGTATGACGTTAAATGAAACGAAGCCTGAACTTTATGATGAGGTTAAGCATTTATTGATTAAACGAGGTTTAGTTAAAGAAC
>DAOTHC010000096.1:0-1882 GCA_035447465.1 Acholeplasmataceae bacterium | reverse complement strand
GAACTTTATGATGAGGTTAAGCATTTATTGATTAAACGAGGTTTAGTTAAAGAACCTCTCTTAAGTATGGACGACTATAAAGATGGTATTTCACATGACAAGAAATTATTATCGGATGGTTTACATTTCATTATTGTCACAAAACCAGGAGATTCTAAGATTGTGACATTAAAACCTGAGGATCTTTAAATGAATGTCTTTATTGAACCCAAACCCTTATCAGGTCATGTTGAAGTTATCTCATCTAAATCTTTATCACACCGTTATGTGATTGCTGCTGGATTAGCACATGGTACATCAATCCTTCATCACGTGTTAGATTCTGATGATTTAGATGCCACCAAAGCTGCTCTTGTTCATTTTGGTGTCACATTTGATGGACAACTCGTGCGCTCGAATGGTTTTCATTATGATTTTAAACCTATTGATTGTCATGAATCTGGATCAACTTTGAGATTTATGATTCCAATAGCGATGTTACAAGACAAAGAGGTGACGTTTACTGGAAAAGGAAGATTACCTGAAAGACCTTTAACTGTTTATAAAGATCTTTTTAAAGATCAATTGAACTATCCAAAACATAGTTATTTACCATGTCGCATCAAAGGTCCTCTATCAAACGTTGATTATTTTTTAAGAGGTGATGTGAGCTCTCAGTTTTTTACAGGACTACTCTTTGCTCTACCTTGTTTAAATCATGATTCAACGATCACCTGGACCACACCACTTGCTTCTAAAGGTTATATCGATTTAACGATCGATGTACTGAACCAATTTGGTGTTCACATCCTTCAAAATGACCATCAATTTATCATTAAAGGTCATCAAAAGTATCAACCCATTGAAGCATCTGTTGAAGGTGATTATTCTCAAGCAGCCTTTTGGTTTGCTGCTGGATTACTTGGTGAAAAGCTCACACTGTCTAATCTCAATCCTTTCTCGAAACAAGGAGATGCTAGAATTGTCGATATCATCAAACAGATGAAAGGTCATCTTGATTATGATGAAGAAAATCAATGTTATCATGTGTTTCCTTCACATCTTGAAGGGACATCAATTGACTTAGATGATATCCCTGATTTAGGTCCCATCTTAATGGTTCTTGCAGCTTTTGCAGAAGGTGTTACCCATTTTAGTCATATTTCACGCTTAAGAATCAAAGAATCTGATCGTGTGGAAGCGATGGTAGAAGCACTCACCGCATGTGGTGTAAACGTCACTACAAAAGATGATGAGTTATGGATTGAAGGGAAATCAGTAATTGAAGGTGGCATCACACTTCAAGGCCACAACGATCACCGGATTGTGATGGCACTATCCATCATGTCTATTAAGACAAAGAAAGGATTAACGATCACAGATAAAGAAGCTGTGAAAAAATCGTATCCTCATTTCTTTGACGTATTTCAATCTTTAGGAGGTATTGTTCATGAATCTGAATGAGTTAAGAAAAGAAATCGATCTCATTGATGAACAGATGATGGAGCTTTTTAAAAAGCGCATGGCTGTCTCAAAACAAATTGGTAAAGTCAAAATCATGATGGGGTTACCTATTGTTGATCACACCAGAGAAACTTTGATTTTAGAAAAAAGACAAGCACAGCTCAACCATGAAGAACTATGGCCTTATTACCAAGCATTTTTAATCAAACTATTTGATTTATCAAAGGACTATCAACATCATGTCTGATCGTTATGGATTGATTGGAAAGCAAATAAGCTATAGCAAATCAAAAGTGATTCATCAGCATATGGCAAAGAAACTTAATCTAGATATTGTCTATGACATGATTGATTGTGAGGAAGAAGATCTTCCTAAAATAATTAAGAAACTTAGACATGGTGAATATCAAGGATTTAATGTTACGATTCCATATAAACA
>DAOTHC010000095.1:0-4377 GCA_035447465.1 Acholeplasmataceae bacterium | reverse complement strand
TCATAAATCGATTCTAAGCAGCCACCTAAAAGCCTTCCTTCAATGATGCCCCTACCATAAATCACATCATAACCACGTTGATCAGGTATCATCATACGTGGTGTTCCTAACGCTTTAGTCGAATAATCTTTCCGATCGACATAGCAAACCTCACTAGGAGTTATATCAAGTTTAGCTTTAGGTAAGAACAAGTTGTGACATTGTTTTTGTGTATAAGGTAACATGTTCAGATCAAGTTCAGCAAAATCAGTTAAAAAGGTTGGTCCATAATACGTAACTAAGCCAAGTTTATAAAACATCAAATGATTATTTGTTGTGTCTGAAAAACCCATAAATATTTTAGGTGATTGTTTCACATGGTCGACAAACCGTTGATCTTCCAAAAGAAAAGGTAAGAGACGATAAGTATCATCACCACCAATAGCACAGATAATCCCTTTAATATCATCATCATAAAAAGCTTGTTTTAAGTCTTCAGCACGTGCTTCTGGATGATGATAAAGATAATCAATTCCTGATATTGAATATCTCATGAAAACAGGAATTAAGTCCATGTCTTTCAGTCTTTTAATCCCTAACTCGAGCTGATGAAGACATTTACTTTCACCTAACAAACCGGAAGACAAACTAACTATAGCTACTTTATCTCCAGGATATAAACGTTGAGGTACAATCATAAAAACACCTTCTTTTATCTGATAATAACACTATGAAAAAACTGTTCTTGAAAATGTGTCATCTTTATTATCTCTTGGTCTGAAAAATGCATGTTGATAGGTGCAACAACTAATTTGTCTTCGACATCATCTAAGCGATGAATCACAGCAATCACACGACCTTGAAAAGATGTAATGGGTACATCAACACCCAAAACATAAGCATCAATCTCTTCACCATCACATGCGAGTGTATCTTCAATATACCCATAATTAACTTCATAATAAAGATCTTGATGCTCAGGATGATAACTTCCAAGCGGTCGATCAATATGAACTTTCACGATATGACCAATCATCATTCTTTCATCCTTTACCTTCTATTCAACAATGCTATGGATTCCATATGCACAGTTTGAGAAAACATGTCAACACCAATAACATCCTTAAGATGATATAGTTTTGTAAGTTTTGCAAGATCTCTGGCCTGTGTTAAAGGTTCACATGAAATATAGGCGATACGTTTTGGTTTCAGTTTTATAACAGCATTTAAAAAAGATTCAGATGCGCCTTCTCTAGTTGGATCCATGATTAAACAATCAATTTTACCTTGATAAGTCATCATAAACTTTTCAACATCATCATTAACCAACTTGAGGTTTGACACATTGTTTTCTTTTTTATTCACTAAAGCATCTTGATGGGATTTGGGATTTGTTTCAACGGCAATCACTTCTTTTGCTTGTTGAGCTGCAAGTAGTGAAATAGTACCAATCCCTGAATAAGCATCCATGACAACATCGTTTTTTGTAATTTGTAACAGATCTAAAGCTTTCTGATAGAGAACCATCATCTGTCTGGGGTTAACCTGATAAAAAGAACGAGATGATAATCGAAATTTCACATCATGGATCTTTTCATAGATATAGCCGCTACCATAGAGTAATTTTTCCTCTTCTAATAACACAAGATGTGTCTTTCTTTTATGGATATTTTGAATCACAGTTGTTACTTTAGGATGTTTTTCTCTTATATCAGAAATGATTTTCTTCGCGTTAGGCAAAAGATTTCCTTGTGTCACAAAGACAACCATCAATGCATTATTCGCATAGCTTTTACGAATTAAGACATGCTTCATGATTCCAGTACCTTTATCGATATCATATGCTGGTATTTTATACTGATTTAAAATAACTTCAATCGTTGATAAAAGTAGATTTGTTTCTTGATCATGCAAATAACATTTCAAGAAAGGTATGATTTCTTTGGTATTTTCACGATAAAGACCTAACTTTAATTTTTGACCTACGGTAGTTGCTGATAAAACCACTTTATGACGGTAATGAAGTGGTTCTGGATTCTTGATGATGCTGATATCTTTTTGATAACGTAGCCTACTGAATAATTGTTTTAAATGATCTTCCTTGAGTCTGATCTGTGCATCATATATGACATGCAAAAGATCACAGCCTCCACAATCATAAAAAATAGGACATGTGACTTCTTGACGATCTTTCGAGATGACTGTTAAATCTTTGCTAGTCACATGACTTTTCCCATCTGGTAGTGTTGCTTGTTCTCCAGGAAGCATGTATTTGATTTTCTTTTTAATATCCGTGATGGGTTCACTGATATGTTTTAATCCGGTACACGTAATATTCATAGACACCTCTTAACCCATATTATACATCAAAAAAGGGGATAACCCCTTACTTTGTTAGTGTTTATACTTTAAGTTTTTCTTTTTCAATCTTGAAAAGTTCTTCAACTGCAAAATGAAGTTTTGTTACAACATTCTTCCTATTCTTAGGATAAATATAATATGTATCATCTAATGTCGATAAGTCGATACAATCGCCTTTGCCAAAGTAATCATACTCGATATGAAGCGAATAAAGTGATAAAGGTTCTTTGATGAGATGAAGTGGTTGATCAAACTCAGTACCTGTTAAAACAAAGCCATTGACATCATGTTTTAAGTGTCCATCTCCTAAACGAATATAGCCTTTAGCATTCGGTAAAGAATCAATGATGACATCATCTTCAAACTGATATGATCCTTCTTCAATCTGTTTTCTGACCTGACTTCTTTCAAACTCATACCAATCTGGAATATGTGAAAACTCGGTTTCACCTTCAGTTGCATGAAGTTTTCCATAGACATCCATTTCATATGTTTTATGACAATGATTGCACCAGATTTTACTGCCTTTTGAATCCATCTCATGTTCTGTTAAACAACTTGGGCATTGATATAAGACTTTATGTAAATTCTCTGCGCGGAAAGGTTCGTCAATAACGACCTTGTTATCGAATTGCCACTTGTATTCATCATAAATAAATGCTTTATAAATTCTGTCATTGATCTCATCTAATGAAAGTTTCTCAATTTCGTCTTTTTTGATGATTTGCGTCATATCAGCTGCGATATTGAGTTTTCGTGGTTTTAAATTCCATACGGGTTGAGATAAGTAATTGCCATGCATATTCAGTACAACAACTGGATGTTTGAATAACTTAATTATTTTGCCTAATGAATCAGGAAGAATAGCTGTTGTTCCGACAAGCGAATAGCGAGCTTCTGGATAAATAGCTACTATATTCTTTAAATTCTCTAGACTATACTTAATTTGTTTGACTAACTTTGTATCATTCGTAAACTTACGTTTTGCAATGCCACCAACATTACGTAGTAACCATTCACGACCAATAAAACCATCAATGGCTACAATATAATTAGCTCGATGAGGGAAAATAGCAGCTGTTGTTACTTTGAAATCCTGAAAAGCGTGGTGTGTACATAATAAAATATACGGTGGTTTTAGCCCTTCCATATCAACTTTGTTAACTTTTAAATGTCTTTTCCATACTGCTGGAAAACTTAGAAGAAAGGCGAGTGGCGTTAAGAAGATGCGTTCTTTTTTAGGTTTCATGTCAAAATCAAAGCGCTTAATCTGGTTCATAACGGACCTCATTTTTTAGATTTTATATATCAGGTCTAAACCATAACAACCTTATTTTTTCCAGTCTTTTTTGCTTGATACATCGCTTCATCTGCGCGCTTAATCGCTTGATGATACGTTTCATGTGTTCGTTTCATGGTTGCACCAATAGATACAGAAATGCTTTCATCAAATGAATCTCTGCGTAAATTGGATTCATGAACAAGAACTCTTAAATTTTCAGCGACATTCCTACAATCTTCTTCATTTACATCAAGTAGGAAAACAATCATTTCTTCACCACCATAGCGAATGACAACATCTTTTTGTTTGAGGTTATAAGTGAGTGTTTTACTTACCGTTCTCAGGACATCATCACCGACATCATGGCCATACGTATCATTGACATGTTTAAAATCATCAATATCTAAGAATAGAACACCAATTTTAGAAGCTCCATGACCTTCCACATAACTTTTCATTTTTTCAGATATAAAACGACGATGGTATAAACCAGTTAGCGGGTCAACTAGGTTAAGATGTCTAAGTAGTTCAATCTCATCTTCCATAAGATTCTTTTCTGTTTCATCTGTAAAAACCTCAATCGCACCAACGGGGATACCTTCTTCTAAAACTGGAATAGCTCTTACATGAACTTTGATGCGATGCCCATCTTTATGATGTAGATATACCATATGATCGGTTACAATATTTTCTTTAATAGCTTCAGTTAAAGGACAACCAGAATAACAAAGATGTTTACCTGTTTCATCCACGTG
>DAOTHC010000094.1:0-4423 GCA_035447465.1 Acholeplasmataceae bacterium | reverse complement strand
GCTGGCCAACTATGGAAGCCGCTGAAATTCATTCTATGAGTATGGAATTTCTTGCATGGCCATGGATTGGTAACTTCTTCTTAGAAGACACTGATAAATACAAGTTTACGCATTTAGCAGGAGCTGTGTCATTCTTACCATACGGTGTAGCTGTTGATGAATTCCAACATGAAGTCTATGAAAATCCTAACATGACACCTGATGAAAGAAAACAAGCATGGCGTCGTATTGAAAAGAAGTATTTACCATTTAAAGATTATGGTGATGACGCATTCATGGAAAAGGGAACTTACTGGTTTAGACAAGGTCATATCTTTGGTTCACCTTTCTATTACATCGATTACACGTTAGCTCAAGTCTGTGCATTCCAATATTGGATTAAGAGCCAAGAAGATCATGCAAAAGCACTAGAATCTTACATCAAGTTATGTAAACTTGGTGGATCTAAGAGTTTCTTAGGTCTTGTTAAGGCTGCTGAACTAAAAAATCCATTTGTAAATGGTACAGTCAAAGAAATCGTGAAACCCATCAGAGCATATTTAGATGCTGTTGATGATATGAAATTATAACATGTTTCTTCGTTTGATTCGTTTAGTTCTTCAACTCGTTATATCAGGTGTATTGTTTCTACCTATTATGCATCAAAAAGATGATGAAAGTATTCTTTTTAACGGTTTCGAAGCGATGATTAAAGGCGATTATTTGATCATTGGTAATATCGTGATGGCTTTAGCCATATTAGGTATCATCATCCATCTCATGGGAATCATCTATGAATTGATATCAAAAAAACATCAAAAATTTGAAGGTATGATCAATATAGTTGTTAACATCACCTTGATTTTAGGTGTGATCTGGGTCACCTTCTTAGGGACATTCCTTGAGTTATTTGGTTATCTTGTTCTCTCTTTATTAATCGCATCAACCTATTTAAGATACTTACAACAAAAACAAGAAGAATAAATCTTAAAACGCATGCTAAGTCATGCGTTTTTATATTTTTTTATCACCATATTGACATAGATATATGATAAGCGTATCCTATAATCAAGTGTTTATACAAAATATGCAATAAAGTGGGGATTTTATGAGAAAAATCATGTTAATGTTTGGCATGTTAGTAATTTTGCCTTTTTTACTTATGGGATGTGGCAATCAAGGTATTGATTTAGATGATATCGATATTGATGCTATCGACCGTTTTGATGTACCTGCAGGTACCTATGTGATACAGTACAGTATTGAAGATATCAGTGACCTTGTTAAAAATCATGGTGCAGTTGTATCGTTTACTGTTACCAATAGCGATCAAGAAGTGATCACTGTATCTGGTAATTCATTTACCGTAGAAGCCAATGAAGTTTATACCGTTGTTATTAAGTTAACCATCGGTGATGTGTATAAAGAAAAAACCATCACGGTGACGGCAGTGACGTTATCAAGTGATGTTTTAGTTACTTTTAACTTAAATGGTGGACAAGGTTCATTTCCAGCACTCACAGTAGCAAGAAACAGTGTATTATCAGCACTAGGGACACCTACCAAAGATGGGTTCACGTTTGGTGGTTGGTATATGGATGAAGCATTAACAACAGCTTATACCGATCAAGAAGTGACTAACAATGTAACATTGTATGCAAAATGGAATGAAATCGTGATTGCAACAGCAACCGTCACATTTGATCTCCAAGGTGGAAGTGGCAGTTTTTCAAATCAAGTTGTCAATATGGGTGAATATGCCCTAAGACCTACAGGAGAACCTACGAAAGATGGTTATATCTTTTCAGGATGGCATGTGCAATCATTTGAAGGACAACCTTTTGACTTTGAAACCATGGCGATTTATCAAAACACGACGGTTTACGCACAATGGATAGAAAACCAGCAGACAACTTATACAGTTACTTATGATTTAAATGGTGCGTTTCAACCAGAGCCAATTACAGAATTGGTCATTGAAGATGGTTATCCAGTTGGACCTACGACATCATTTATTTATGCTGATCATATTTTCATGGGATGGTCACTAGATGAATTAACAGAAACCGCAATGCCTTTAAATGAAATTATCATTTTAGGAGATACCACACTATATGCCGTATGGCACATTGATTTTGATGTCATTAATGACCAGGTTTACACAGAATCTCATAACTTCATTCAATCATCAACCTTAAATGAAGGCTATGTTGAGCAAAGAATAACACTGAATGCCATCATGAATTTACATGCAGCAGAAACTGATTACTCAATTAATGAAGATCGTATCGATTATGGTTTACTCTATAGTACAACAGAAGATACACCAAGATACTATAGTCAAGATACCATTCGCATATCTAAAGCATTTGATACCATTGAAAGTAATGCAACTATGTTAGGTACATACTTATTAAGCGATCCTTTATTAAGTGATACGAATTATGCATTTGTCATTTATGTGCGTTATGGAACCACAATTATCTATTCACCAGTTTTCACCTATAAAACCTACATTCAAGTCACTGAAGGTACAGCAGTTGGTGTAAACTATGTGGTGAGTGGTGGTTATTATAAGTATGACGAAGAAAATACGAACTTTAGACCTTCTATGTTTATTGAGGTACTTGATGGTTATGAAGCAACCATTGATGGAAACTCATACCAATCATATGATAATTTGTATCGTGAAGGCATTCGTCGATTAGTTGTTACCGATTTAGCGACTGACAAACAGTATCTTCATGTCTTTGATCTTGATTTCCAAAAACCAGCGATTTCGCTCGTTTATACATCTCTGATTGAGCCAGATTCAAGTTTTGTACCACAATACCGAGTTACATTCCCATTTGATGATGTCATTAGTTATAACGTTTCAGAGATTGGTGTTCTTTATTCAACACATCACCCATTCTTAAAATTGGGAATTCCACAGGTCAGCAAGAAGTTAGGTAGTCTTGATAATGATGATTTATACATGGTTACTAATTCTGATATTTCTGTATCAGGAAATGATGTGTATATCAGAGGATACGCCATCATTAATGGTAAAGTATCTTATTCAGCTCAAGTTACAAAACTTCATATGAATACAGCTGAAGGAAACTATGAGGTTATTGAATCCATTGATATCGATAGTGATACGGTAGACCCTGAATACGGAACATCTGGTCACTATACACCAGCAGTTATGCGGATCTATTATGTTGAAGACGACAATACGATTTCTTATCAAGATTATCCTGATCAGTATGAAATCACCGCTGAAGGACAATACTTTATTAGAAATGCTAATGGAACTGGTCGAATTAGCGATATCTTAATTGCTGACGATTATCCTGAAGTTACAGGCGTAGAAGAACTTGGCCAATATGTTTCCTCAGTCTTTATCACATTTGATATGTTTAATCCTTATTGGTACTATTCATTAAATGATGGTGAATATGTGATGTTACCAGCACAGGTAAGATTATCAGAACCAGGATATTATGAATTATTCTATCGTACGGGTTACGGTATGGAAGTTATTCATTTTGAAATCGTAACACAAGCAACCGAATAAAAAAAAGAAATCACTTGGCGACAAGTGATTTTTTTGGATGTAGATAACTATAAATGGCATCAGCTGCATTCATACCATCATAGACAGCTTTCGCGATTTGGAGTTTTCCTCCAATCACATCACCTGCTGCAAATAAGCCGGGGATATTGGTCATATAGTTTTCATCAACGATGACATTATTCTTTTCTATGATGACACCCATTTGACTCGCAAATTCAACCGAACTAGGAATACCAATCGCAATAAATGCACCTTGGACTTCATAAGATTGATCGGTTGTTTCGATATGGGTCAATTTATCAGTGCCTGAAAATTTCTGAATTTTATCATAAACAACAGGAACGTCAACCGCTTCTTTAAGCGGATGTCCATCTGTGAAGATGGTGATATCTTTCGTCATTTTCTTGAGGTATTCAAGTTCATGGAGCATATATGCACCACAACCGATGAGCGCGACCTTTTTTCTTCGATAAAAGAAACCATCACAGGTGGCACACATACTGATACCTTTACCACGGTATTGTGTAAATCCTGTACGCTTCATCGTTCGTCTTGTTTTACCTGTAGCAAGTAAAATAGCTTTAGTTTCACATCTGGTTTGTGTTGTTACAACCTCAAAGTGAGATTCAACACTTTTTATGGAAATCACGGAATCCGTGATGACTTTGATGCCTAAATTCTTAGCTTGATCGACACCGTTTTGGATGAGATCTTTACCGTAAATAGGCTCAACTAAGCCATAATAGTTTTCAACCTTATCATCATAACCCTCTAAAGCACCTAAGTCTTTTCCGATGATTGTTGGATGAACTCCTTGTCTTTTTAAATAGATACCTGCAGAAATACCTGCGGGTCCGTATCCAATAATGACGACATCAATCA
>DAOTHC010000093.1:0-4444 GCA_035447465.1 Acholeplasmataceae bacterium | reverse complement strand
TAAACCTAGTTGACTGTTTCTCTTCTTCATTTCATGTATTAAAGTAACTGTAATGCGTGCACCGCTTGCTCCAACGGGGTGTCCGATGGCAATCGCTCCACCATTGACGTTTGTTTTATCTAAGATTTGCTGATAATCGACGTTTAGGTCTTCAGCTAATTCTTTTACAACGCCAAGGCTTTGTGCAGCAAATGCTTCATTGAGTTCAAGTAAATCCATATCGTTTAGTGAAAGATTTGTTCTTGCTAAAACATCTTTAACCGCACCGACAGGACCTAAACCCATGACTTTAGGATCAACACCTTTTTGGCCAACACCAACGATTTCAACAAGTGGAACAAGATTAAACTTCTTAACCGCCTCTTCACTTGCTACCATCACATAGGCTGCACCATCATTAATACCTGATGCGTTACCCGCAGTAACACTACCATCTTTCTTGAAAGCTGGTCTGAGTGTCGCAAGCTTTTCCAAAGATGTCTTTCTGTTAGGATACTCATCTTTATTAAACATCACAACTTCTTTACCGATTTTCACTTCAATACCGACAACTTCATCATCAAAACGTCCTTCATCAACTGACTTAATAGCTTTTGATTGAGAATTAAATGCGAAAGCATCTTGTTCTTCACGTGTGATGTGATGTTTATCTGCGATATTTTCAGCAGTAATACCCATATGAATACCATCGTATGCATCAGTTAATGCATCATAGATCATATGATCGATAACTTCTAAGTTACCCATCTTATAACCACTTCTTCCTTTAGCAGGAAGTAGATGCGGTGCTTGACTCATGGATTCTGTACCACCAGCAATGATGAGATTTGCCCATCCTACTTGTATTTTCAAATACGCATCCATAATCGCTTTCATACCTGAACCACACACCATGTTAACTGCGTAACCTGGTACATGATGAGGAATACCTGCTTTAATACTAACCTGTCTTCCGATGCCTTGTCCTTGACCAGCAGGTAAAATATTACCTGAAATGACTTCATCAATCACTGCTGGATCAATCTTAGTATCTTCAATCAGTTGTTTCACAACTTTCGCACCAAATTCAGAAGGAGACATATTAGATAATGATCCTAAAAAACTCCCAACTGCAGTACGCTTAGCTGCTACAATATATACTTTAGACATGATTTTCCCCTCCGATTAGAGTAGGAGTAAGCCTAGACCAATGATCACGCCAGAGTAGAGTAATACGATTAAACAGTAACCCATAATGTTCTTAGCACCAAGTTTAGCAATACCTAAAGCTGGAAGTGCCCAGAATGGTTGAATCATGTTTGTCCAAGCATCGCCCCATGCGATTGCCATAGCTGTCTTCGCTGCATCAACACCAAGTGTTAAACCAGCTGGCATCATAATTGGAGCTTGCACTGCCCATTGTCCACCACCTGATGGTACGAAAATGTTAACGATACCTGCAGATAGGAATGAGAAGAATGGGAAGGTTACATCATTTGAAATGTTAACGAAGAAATCAGAGATTGCACCTGCTAATGAAACGTTGTTTTCAAGACCTTTGTAAGTCATCATACCCATAATACCTGCATAGAATGGGAATTGTAGTAAGATACCACCAACGCTCTTAGCTGCAGATGATACGGCACGTACAGTATTAATAGGTGTGCCATGTAATAAGATTGCTGCAAATAAGAACACGAAGTTAACGATATTTAAGTTTAAGTTGAAACCATTCTTAACGAAATAAAGAACGATGAATGTGAAACCCATAAGCGATAAGATGTAGTTAATGATCTTACTGTTTTCAAGTTTTTCAGCTGGAGTCATTGCACTTCTTTCTAATGCTGGCGCTTCAACTTCATCTTCTAATAATGCTGGATCAACAGTCTTAACTTTATCACCTTTTGGATGCATTAAAGCTAAAAGGATAGGTAATGTTAAAATGAGTACGCCAACGATAATTAAGTTGTAGTATGAGAAAATAGTTGCACTTGTTGGAATACCTGCTTCAGAAATGACGCCTGCAGTTTGTGTCACAAGTGACGCACCACCGGTTGCTAATGTTAAAGGAATAGATCCTGAAATACCAGCATGCCAAATCAAGAAACCTGAATATGCAGCAGCAATTAATAATGGGTAGTCAACACCCTTAACACGCTTAGCGACTTCTTTAGCAAAGATCGCACCGATGACTAAACCGAAGCCCCAGTTAATGAAAGATGCTAATAAGCCAACGATTGAAACGACAACTACTGCAGAAATCTTAGTCTTAGGAATAGAAGCTAATTTACCTAAACCTTTTTTAAATAAAGGTGCTGTAGCTAAAATGGTACCTGTAACTAAAATCATTGCCATTTGCATTGAGAATTATAATAGACTCCAAAATCCACCATACCATGCTTCAACGATGTCAAATGGTGTAGACTGTGTAACGAACATTGCAACGATAAAGACAAAGAATGTTAAAACGATCGCAAAAATATATGGATCTGGTAAGAATCTTTCGACAAGCTTAACGGATCCAGCTGTCATTTTATCAAAAAACTTTTTCATATTTTTCTCCTAAATTTCCATTTCTTTTAGATTTTTACTAATGATTAAGGTTGCTTCAGTTGCTGCTTGAACTTCTTCTGAGGTAACGCCAGGAGCAACTTCTGTTAATACGATACCTTCAGGTGTAACTTCCATCACACCAAGTTCTGTGACAATCATGTTCACTTCCTTGACTGCTGTGAAAGGAAGTGTACACTTCTTTAAAATCTTGGGTTCACCATTGGATGTATGTTGCATAGCAACAATAACCTTTTTAGCACCGACAAGTAAGTCCATTGCACCACCCATACCAGGAACCATTTTCCCTGGGATGATCCAGTTTGCAATATTGCCTTCTTCATCGACTTGAAGTGATCCTAAAACAGTTGCATCCACATGACCACCACGAATGATGCCAAATGATGTTGAACTGTCAAAGAACACACCACCAATGGTCATAGTGACAGGTTTGCCACCTGCGTTAGTTAAATCCCAATCTTCATGCTCTTTATCAGGTGCTGGTCCAAGACCTAACATCCCATTTTCAGATTGGAAAGTGATGTCAATACCTGGTTCAACGTAGTTAGCCACCATGGTGGGTAACCCGATACCTAAATTGACAACGTCACCATCTTTTAATTCTTTTGCAACACGTCTTGCGATAAGTTCTTTTGCGTTCATATCTTTTCATCCTCCACAATATAGTCTACAAAGATGTGTGGTGTGATGATGTGATCTGGATTGATGTCACCAATTTCGACAACTTTTCTTGCTTCAACAACGACACATTCTGCTGCTGTTGCCATGAGTGGGTTAAAGTTACGTGTTGTTTTACTGTAAACGACATTACCCTTCTTGTCAACAACATGTCCAAGTAAGAAAGCAAAATCAGCTTTGAGAGGTTTTTCTAAGATGTAATTTCTTCCATCAACCTCGATAATCTGTTTTCCTTCCTGGACAATCGTTCCGATGCCTGTTGGCGTTAAAAAACCACCTAATCCTGCACCACCAATACGAATCCGTTCTGCCAATGTTCCTTGTGGGATCAATTCGACTTCCATTTCACCAGATGTCATCTTTTGACCTGCAATTGGATTTAATCCAATGTGTGAAGCAATGAGTTTCTTCACTTTGCCTGCATCAATCAATTTTCCGACACCGACGCCTGGTAGCCCTGCATCATTGCAGATGATGGTTAAATCTTTCACATCGGTCTTCAGCATTTCATCAATAATAGATTCTGCTGTCCCGATGTTCATGAAGCCACCAACCAAGATGCTTGCGCCATTTGGAATCTTAGCCACAAAGTCAGCCCTTGAAATGATTTTCTTCTTCATTTAAACCTTCCTTTCTCTTAAATTATATGTAAGCACTTACTTACATCATAACAAAATCCTTTCAATTCTACAAGCGTTTTCATGAAAAAAAGTATAAAAAAAAGAACTGACTCAGCAGTTCCTTTTATGCACAATATAACCTAATGATGTCTTGGACAAACCGATCAATTAATTCTTTATGATTGGCGTTGTCATAGATGGATGGTGCATGCACCTTAAGGGTGAAGATTCCCATAATCATCGATACAATCGATGTGGCCACTAAATAAGGGTCTCCGACAAACTCACCTGTTTCAACTTTTTTAATAAAATAATTCTTCATGTATTCTGTGTAATCGATGGTGTTCGTGAACTTTAAACCCTCTTCATCGATTTCTCTGATCTGAATTAAGTACATCTTGATGTTGTTTTGCAAAAACATGTAGTATGTATCGGTAAAAATCTGAATATCTTTCTTGAGATCACCTGTGATCTCATGAGCGATTTTATCAACGATATTTCCCTCAAAAGCAAAGTGTCTAATCACTGCTTGTAAGAGATTACTTTTCGATTTAAATATACGAAAAAGTGTTAATTCATTAACACCAGCAGCTTCT
>DAOTHC010000092.1:0-4463 GCA_035447465.1 Acholeplasmataceae bacterium | reverse complement strand
GGATCGCATCGTGTCCTAAATGTGGTAGTGCACCATGTGATGACGTACCTTCTACAACACCATCAAACTCTCCATTTTGAGCCATCATTGGTCCGTCGACCAGACCATAAAGACCTTCATCTAAACCTGGATAGAGATGGATACCGTAGCACGCTTTAATATTAAAACGGTCAAATAAACCTTCTTGAATCATCACCTTAGCACCACCAGGTCCTTCTTCAGCAGGTTGAAAGATCATGACAATGGTTTTTTCTAGATGTTCAAGTGTGGAAACATACGCTGCAAAACCTAACATCATGGCCATATGTCCATCATGGCCACATGCATGCATCTTACCTGGATGTTTTGATTGAAAATCACAACCCGTTTTTTCATCAACAGGTAGTGCATCCATATCAGTACGAAACATGATGGCATCTTGAGATTTACCCTCTTTAGCGATCACCCAACCTGTTTTAGCCATAGAGATGGGATGATACCCTAAATCAGTTAATACATCATAAATATAGCGACTGGTTAAGTCTAAACCGAAACCTAATTCAGGTATTTGATGTAAATCTCTTCGATATGTTTTTAAACAATCAATCATCTTATAACCCCTTTTCAAAATTGAGAATACGTTGTTTGAGGTCTACATAATCTTTTCCTGAATAGCCCGTCATAGAGCCATCTTTTCCAATGACACGATGACATGGAACAACAAGACCAATTGGGTTTCTTTTACATGCTTGTCCAACTGCACGAACTGCTTTAGGACGTCCTATGCTTTGTGCTATTTCTTGATAAGATCTCGTTTCTCCATAAGGTATATCCAATAAAGCACGCCATACCAATTGTTGAAAATTTGTACCCTTCTCAAAGGCAACCTGACAATCAAATATCTTTTTTTCATGATGAAAATAAGCATCAAGCTCCTGCTTGATCCACATAACATCTTCAGATTCACTATCTTCGATATCTAGATCATCAAACATCATTGAAATGAGTTGGTGATTTTTTAGTTTAAATGTGATCATCCCAAGAGGGGATGCGTATTTACCATACATAGGGAACTCCTTTTATGGTGTATTGGTCTGTCGTTTTGATTGATACATGCGGTGATCGATGTATCTTAAAAATTGATCAATACTCTTAAAATCTTCTGAATAAATACCATAACCATAACTGCATGAAAGCTCGTAGGGTTTATCTGAATTTTCGTTGAATACTGAAAGTGATAACTCGATATCTTTAATCAATAATTCCAAACGCTTATAATCTTTTTCTTCTGTGATGATGATAAACTCATCACCACCTAAACGGGCGATAATTTCATTGCTTTTAATCAATCCTTTGATACGAGAAACGATTTCAGTAATCGCATAATCACCTTCAGCATGTCCATATTGATCATTAATCTTTTTTAAGTGATCAATATCGAAGAAAATACCACCAAAAGGTTCAACATGCTTTTGTTTAAGTCTTTTCTCCATGTAGTAATCAAAAGATCTTCTCGTCCAAGATCCTGTCATAATATCAAGGTGAACGAGACGTTCTTGTAGATAAATATAGACGATGACCAATGCGAATCCTGCAGAACTCCATGCGAGCAAGATACCATAGAATAATGATTGAAGTATCGCACCAACTACAGGTATAAAATTGAAAATCATGAGTAGTAAAAGTTCATTGATCATCAATTTATTTTTATTCATGAAAATGTGAATCATCGACACGATAAAATAACTGTATGTAATCGCAATCGAAACTTCAAAGAATGGTCCTCTTGTATAAACACCTTGCGCATCAATGTGAAAGTAAAGATTAAAAAATGGACTAAGTGCACTTAAAATGGCATTGATAATGACAGGTATAAAAATGATAATGAGTGACCTCTGAGAGACTTTTTTACGTGCTGTGACAAACTGTCTAACAAGTAAAAACCATGAAGCTGTTAAAATAGGTGCAATAGTATATAAAATGACATGTAATAAATTGGATGTGATAATGAGAGGCAACTCTGTTTGTCCATTGATGATACAGGTCAATGCTTCTATTCCGTTTTGCACAAAAACGATAACGATGGTTATCATATATGCTTTATTGAGAAGATCCTTTTGATCTAGTCTTCTAATTGCAGTCATAAATACCATGAAAAGCATAAACATGGCGATTAAATTAATGTCAATTCTTAAAAATGTGTCCATAGGTAATCCCCCAAATCTCACTATGATTATACACTTAATTGATGGTTTTTAAAAGACAGAAAAGAAAAGAAGTCATTTGACTTCTTGTTCCTGTTCTTTATGATAATTTAATCTAAGTTCACATTTATCTAATTCATCGTAAAGTTCACGTGGTATTTTGTCTCCAAGAGTTTTATAGTATGCTCTGATTGATTTGACTTCTTCTACCCATAAATCATGATCAACTTCTAACAGTTTATCGAGTGCTTCATGTTGCATCGGTAAACCTCTGATATCGATAGCATCTTTGGTTGGGATGTACCCAATTGAGGTTAAGTCTGCCGTAGCTGTGCCGTCACAACGTTCAAAAATCCATTTAAGAACACGTGAATTGTGTCCAAATCCAGGCCACATATAATGACCTCCATCATCTTTTCTAAACCAGTTGACATAATAGATTTTTGGTAATAAAGCCTCATTACTACGTGCCCCCATGTCAAGCCAATGCTTTAAATAATCACCTACATGATATCCGATGAAAGGTAACATGGCAAAAGGATCACGTCTAACTTTACCGATTTGATCTGAGATGGTTGCTGCTGTGATTTCAGAGCCCATCATGGACCCCATAAAGACACCATGATTCCATGATAATGATTCATGAACTAAGGGTATCGTAGTTGGTCTTCTACCACCGACTAAGATAGCTGATACTAAAACACCTTCAGGTTGATCCCATTCATCTGCAAGCACAGGGCATTGTTTAATTGAAACGGTGAACCGACAATTTGGATGAGCAGCTGTGGTCTTTTTTTCTGGTGTCCAGTCTTCACATTTCCAATCCATTAAGTGATTCGGGATAGGACCATCAATACCTTCCCACCAAACATCTTGATCATCCGTTATAGCAACATTTGTGAAAATCGTGTTTTTTCTAATCGACATCATAGCATTAGAATTTGACTCAAAACTTGTTCCTCGTGCGACACCGAAAAATCCAGCTTCAGGATTAATGGCATAAAGTCTTCCATCATCTTTCATCCACAGCCATGCAATATCATCACCAACGGTTTCCACTTTCCATCCAGGTATTGTTGGTACAAGCATCGCTAAATTTGTTTTACCACACGCACTGGGGAAAGCTCCAAGAATAAACTTAGATTTACCTTCAGGATTTGTAATTTTTAATATGAGCATATGTTCTGCCATCCACATCTCATCACGTGCGAGTACCGTTGCAATTCTTAATGCTAAACACTTCTTACCTAGAAGGGCATTCCCACCATATCCAGAACCATAACTCCAAATCAAATTCTCTTCAGGAAAGTGAGCTATAAATTTCTTTTCAATCGGTGCTGATGGCCACATCACATCGATTTGTCCATCTTTTAATGGATAACCCACGCTGTGTAAACCAGGTACAAAGGATCCAATAGTTTCTAATTCTTTCAAGACATCACGACCCATATGAGTCATAAGTCGCATGTTACATGCTACATAACCGCTATCTGTTAGTTGAATCCCAATTTTTGATAAAGGTGATCCAAAAGGTCCCATCATATAGGGAATTACATACATCTTTCTTCCCTTCATAGAGCCTTTATAAAGTGATTTCATAACTTTCTTAAGCTCATCTGGATCCATCCAGTTATTTGTTGGACCAGCATCATTTGGATCTTTGGACGCAATAAACGTCCTGTTTTCTACACGTGCTACATCCGATGGATCACTAAAAAATGCATAGGATCCAGGTCGTTTGAGTGGATTCAGTGGGATTGCTTTTTTCTGCATAACCAGTTCTTCCAACATCTTTTGATACTCTTCTTCTGTGCCATCACACCAGTAAATCTCATCGGGTTCACATAGAACTGCCATCTCCTGAACCCATGCGTTTAATTGGTCATAACGAATCATATTTTTCTCCCTTTATTCATTTATGATTTATACGATCTAAAGAGCTTATGTTTGACCTCAGCCGCATATTTTTGATATGCAGGTGAGTACATTAATAAATAATGATCCTCCATGTAAGTTCTGATGATAAATAACAATATGACTAATAATGTCGGTAACATGGCATAAAGTGATTCTAAAATAATCGGTATCACTGATAGATATGTCATCATACCTAAATAGCCAGGATGTCTGATGATTTGATAAGGTCCAGATGTGATAATTGGATGATCTTCAGCTGTTTGAATCTTTGAAAAATACGGATTTTCTCTCATAGACCAGCCTGTGATAAGCATTCCGATTGCGAAAATAAAGATAGCCAAGATTAACATGTATAAAGGGATG
>DAOTHC010000091.1:0-4478 GCA_035447465.1 Acholeplasmataceae bacterium | reverse complement strand
CCTTCTTCCTCATCTTTACAAGCGACCAGAACAAGTGCGAAAGCAACGACACACAAGATGCTAAACAATTTCTTCATTTTACTCCTCCTATTTATTTGTTCACTATCTTCTAGTGATTTGTTGTTATTATACATCAATTATTAAAAAAGTCAATATTATCAACCGATTTTTCACGTCACCTAGGCCTGTAAACGCTATTATTTATAAACCCTATGCAACAACAACGCTTTCGCTGATGTCATTTCATTTTGTTTTCAAAATTTTTCATTTTCATTTACATCACATAATCGAAGTTTTCATCATATTTTAATTAAAAAATATAAGAAAAACTCACCTTCATTGCTGAAGATGAGTTTTGAGTTTTTCATATTATTCAGATATTGAATAATCCATCGCTAAATAACGTTTATACATTGCCCAGCGACGTTTTGCATCATTTAAGTTCTTATCTAAAAGGTCTGCTGCATGATCTGGATTGATTTGTGCAAGTTGTGCATAGCGTGATTCAGATAATAGATAATCATGATATTTATCCCAAACAGGTTGTTTAGAATCAATGATGAATGGATTCTTTCCTTCAGTTTCTCTTCTTGGATCGAATCTAAATGTTGGCCAGTAACCACATTCAGTTGCTAGTTTAGCTTGAGCAAACGTGTTTTGCATACCACCCTTGATACCATGTTCAATACATGGTGAGTAAGCAATAATAATGGATGGTCCTTCAAAGCTTTCAGCTTCTTTGAATGCTCTTAAGACTTGAGCTGGTGATGCACCATGAGAAATTTGAGCGACATAAACATGTCCATAACTCATCGCAATCGCTGCTAAATCTTTCTTCTTCGTGTTTTTACCTGCTGCAGTAAACTTAGCGATAGATCCTGTAGGTGCAGATTTAGATGATTGACCACCTGTGTTTGAATAAACTTCGGTGTCAAGAACTAAGATGTTAACATCTTCGTTATTAGCGATGACATGGTCAATACCACCGTATCCAATGTCATATGCCCAACCGTCACCACCCATGATCCATTGTGAAACTTTCACAAAGTAATCCTTGAGGCTAACGAGTTCTTTTGCATAGGGTTTATCGATTTGTTCAAGCATTGGAAGCATTTCTTTTTGAAGCTTACGTGTAATTTCAGCGCTCTTACGGTTTAAAATCCATTCTTCAGCTAACGCTCTTAGAACTTCTGGCATTTCTTCTTTATGATTTGCTAATAAAGTTTGAACGCGATCTCTCATGGTTTCATAAGCAATCTTCATACCGAAACCGAATTCAGCATTATCTTCGAATAATGAGTTTGCCCATGCTGGACCAAAACCTTCAGCATTCGTTGTATATGGTGTTGCAGGATATGATGCACCATAGATTGATGTACAACCTGTTGCATTTGCAAAGACCATATGATCACCAAAGAGTTGTGTTAATGCTTTAATGTATGGTGTTTCACCACAACCAGCACATGCTCCTGAGAATTCAAAGAGAGGTTGGTTGAAGCTTAAGTTCTTAGGATTGTCAGTACCCATATCTTTGTAGGTTACTTCATTAAAGAAGTAATCTGCTGTTTGTTGTGAACCCTTAGCAAGTTCATCTCCGATAGGTACCATAGCAAGTGATTTTGTTGGTGTTGGACATACTTGTACACAGACACCACATTCTGTACAGTCAAGTGTTGATACTTGAATGGTGAACTTGTAACCTTCCATACCCTTACCTTTAGCTTGGAGCATCTTAGCGCCTTCAGGTGCGTTTGCTGCTTCAGTTTCATCTGGTAGGAATGCACGGATAACACCGTGTGGACATGCGAATACGCATTGGTTACATTGAATACAGTTCTCTGAACGCCATTCTGGTACGTAGTTAGCAATACCACGTTTTTCATATGCGGTAGAACCATTTTCCATATGTGCGTCTTCATAGCCTAAGAATGCTGATACTGGAAGTGAGTCGCCTTCGATCGCATTAACGATATCTGCAATCTTCTTAACGAAGTCTGGTCGATTACCGCTATCTTTCACTTCATCTTCTAGAACTGCCCATTCTGATTTAACAGGAACAGCTACTAAGTGTTTGTAACCAGCATCAATAGCGTTATGGTTAAGTTCAACAATGGCTTCACCTTTACGACCATATGATTTTTCCGCATATTGCTTCATGTATTTATTAGCATCTTCATATGAAAGTAAGTGTTCGTTTAACTTGAAGAATGCAGATTGCATAATCGTGTTGATACGACGTCCTAAACCAATTTCATACGCCAAATCAACAGCATTGATGATATAGAATTTAGCTTTCTTCATCGCTAATTGACGTTTAACACGATTAGGAAGTAATGTTTCGATATCTTCAATTGGTGTTGTTGTGTTAAGTAAGAATGTGCCACCTTCTCTTAGACCTTTGAGCATGTCATACTTTCTTAGGTAAGTATCTGTTGAACATGATACGAAATGTGGATAGTTAACTAAGTATGTTGAGCGAATTGGCTTCTTAGAGAATCTAAGGTGCATACGGGTAACCCCGCCAGCCTTCTTAGAGTCATAAGATGCATAAGCTTGTGAGAATAAATCAGTGTGGTCACCAATAATCTTTGTGATGTTCTTAGAAGCACCAACGGTACCGTCTGAACCTAAACCAAAGAATAAAAGTTCTGTAGCATCTTTATCTGTGACATCAACACTCTTATCAATATTTAAAGATGTGTGAGTTACGTCATCTTCAATACCTAAAGTGAATTGATTCTTTTGTTCACCAGCCATATTGTCATAGACAGCAACTAGCATAGATGCTGTTGTATCTTTTGATGATAGACCATAGCGACCACCTAAAATAAGTGGTTGTTTTTCTTGACCATAATAAAGTGATTTAACATCAAGATATAATGGGTCTCCAGTAGCACCTGGTTCTAATGTGCGGTCTAGAACGGTAATGCGTTCAACGCTCTTTGGCATTGCACTCATGAAGTACTCAGCAGAGAATGGACGATAGAGGTGAACAGAGAGTAAACCAACTTTTTTGCCTTGTTCAACTAAATAGTCTACAGTTTGCTTAGCGGCTTCAATGACTGAACCCATCGCAACGACAACATCAGTTGCTTGAGGATCACCATAATAAACGAATGGTGCGTATGGACGACCTGTAATCTTGGTGATTTCCTTCATGTAGTCATTAACGATATCGGGTATACCAGCGTAATGAGAAGCTTGTAATACTTTTGTTTGGAAGTAGACATCTTCAGATTGTGCTGTACCACGTGTGATAGGATGCATAGGATTTAATCCCTTAGCTCTAAATTTAGCAACTGCTTCTTTATCGAGCAAACGATCAAATTCTTTATAGTCAATCACTTCGATTGATTGAACTTCATGCGATGTTCTAAAACCATCAAAGAAATGAACGAATGGAATGCTTGATTTAATCGCTGATAAATGTGCAACACCACCTAAATCCATTGAAGATTGAACGGATGTTGATGCAATCATAGCCCAACCTGTTTGGCGTGCAGCCATAACGTCTTGGTGGTCACCGAAGATGGATAATGCTTGTGCAGCAATCGAACGTGCAGCAACATGCATAACACCTGGTAATAATTGACCAGCAATCTTGTACATGTTAGGAATCTTTAACAATAAACCTTGTGATGCAGTATACGTTGTCGTTAATGCACCCATCTGCAATGAACCATGAACTGTACCCGCTGCACCAGCTTCACTTTGCATTTCAATGACCTTCACAGGCATACCGAATAAATTCTTCTTGCCTTCTGAAGCCCAAAGGTCTACATATTGTGCCATTGGTGAGGATGGGGTAATGGGATAAATCCCAGCAACTTCAGTAAACGCATATGAACAATAAGCGGCTGCTTCGTTACCATCCATGGACTTAATAACTTTTTTAACCATGAAAAAATCCTCCTTGATACTTTTATTTCAAAGCCTTTAATATATCTAATGCATTCTCTTTTGGAGATGCCTTTTCAAAAACATGTGTGATAATACCTTCTTCATCTAAAACAAAGGTTGCACGTTGAACACCCATGTACTTTTTGCCGTACATGCTTTTTTCAACCCAAACACCGAAGTATTCGATAACCTCTAAGTTCTCATCAGATAACAGCAGGAAAGGTAAGTCATGAGCATCGATAAATGAACGATGACTTTTTGGGGAATCTTTACTAATACCGATGACTTTGATGTTTCTTTCTTCATAAAGATCATAGGAATCTCTAAAAGCGCACGCTTGTGTCGTACATCCTGATGTGTTGTCTTTTGGATAAAAGTAAATGACAACTTTTTGACCTTTGTAGTGATCTAATTGATGTATCTTACCATCTGCATCTGGTAAAGCAAAGTTTTTAACTTTTGTACCAACATTCAGCATAAAAAACATCTCCTCACAATACGGGTTGATCCAACATTAACATTATAACGCACTTGTCAAGAAAAATACACCCCAAAATGATAAAAGTAACAACAATGTA
>DAOTHC010000090.1:0-4520 GCA_035447465.1 Acholeplasmataceae bacterium | reverse complement strand
ACTTTTTATCGCGCCACTAAAAGCTGTACCCGCTTCGGTTACGCCAAGATGTAATGGGTAAGGGAATGTTTTAGCAGCCAAACGGTACGCTTCAATCATTAAATTCATATCGGTTGCTTTGAGTGATAGAACGATATCATAGAAACCCATAGATTCTAAAATCTCGACATGGTGCTTAGCGGTTTCTACCATGTTTTCAGCAGTAGGTGCCATTCGATTGGGCAATGAACCACTGTTAACACCGATTCGAATAGGAATGTTTTTTTCTCTGCAAGCCTCAACAACTTCCATGACGTGTTCACGCTTCGGGATGTTACCTGGATTTAATCTGATCTTATCCACACCTTGACGAATGGCTTCAAGTGCTAAACGATAATCAAAATGAATATCTGCAACTAGAGGAATCGTAATTTGTTTTTTAATCTCTCCGAGTGCTTTCGCATCGACCATATCTAAAACAGCAACTCTCACAATCTCACAACCAGCTTCAGTTAACTGCTTGATCTGTTTGACGGTTGCTTCAACATCTTTTGTGTATGTATTGGTCATACTTTGAATATAAACTTTCGTATTTCCACCTAAAGCATAAGGTCCAACCTTGACTTGGCGGCTTTGTTCACGTTGTGTCATCTTTATCACCTATGCTTATTATACGTTAAAAACTGTCAAAGATGAAGGTGAAATGCTTATAAGATCACATAGAAAAACATCAAATAAAAATTAAATCATAAAACGATTGAAAAAGAAACTTTGATTTGTTATAATGTTAACGTATGTTTGGAGGAATATTATGCGCGACTTAGTCAAATTAGTATGTACCGAATGCGGCGAAGAAAACTACCATACAAATAAGAATAAAAAAGCTCATCCAGAGCGCATGGAAGTTAAAAAGTATTGCCCGCGTGAAAGAAAGTACACAATTCACAAGGAAAAGAAATAAGCTATTCTTGGAATAGTTTTTTTTCTATCATAAAACCATGATTCAGCTAAAAGGTACTGAAGATTTATCACATGTTTATCTGCTTTGTCGTTTTGATACATGCGTCTTAATTGATCCATCACACAGTTATGATGAGATCATACATCATATGGGTGAAAAGACTTTAGCAGGTATTCTTTTAACGCATGCTCATTCAGATCATGTTGATTTGATCGGATCTTTTGATGTGCCTATTTATATGCATCAAGATGATGCACATCTCTTATTTGAAGATCAATACAATGGCTATCATCCAAAAGCGCATCCTTATAAGCGGAAGAACCTTGATCTTAGATATGTCAGTGAAGGGGATAAAATTCAGTTAGCAGATCATACGATCGACGTGTTCTACACACCGGGTCATACCAAGGGTGGGTTATCCTTTTTATATGAAGGGAAGCTTTTTACAGGTGACACCTTGTTTAAAGATTCCGTGGGGCGTCATGACTTATATTCAGGGAATTTAGCTGAACTTAGACGAAGTGTCCTAAAATTATTAGCTTTGCCCAGTCAAATCAAGATCTATCCAGGTCATGATGATGTTACAACTATTCGTTATGAACAGAAAAATAACCCCTTTTATGTGAAGTGGATGAAACAAAAAGTTAAATAAGACACACTGTGTCTTTTATTTTTTTACACAAAATAGCACATAATACTTGACAGTGCCAATATGATTTTGTACAATAGAGTTGGCACAAACGAAGAACGAGTGCTAATGAGGTGGATACATGATCACAAGTCGTCAAAAATTAATCTTGAAGGCCATCATTGAGGCTTATGTAAAAGATGCACAACCTGTTGGATCAAAAACATTAACCAATATGCCTTACCTTAATTTTTCGAGTGCAACACTTCGCTATGATATGGCACAACTCGAAGAGTTAGGTTATCTTGAAAAGACACACACCTCATCAGGTAGAGTACCTTCTGAGAAGGGGTATCGCTACTACGTTGAACATTTGGTCACACGCGATAGTGACGTTCAACTTCAATTCCCATTAATAGATGAAGTCTTCTTGAAGAATAAGTTAGCTAGGGAAGCGGCAGTTGAAGAAGCTATTCACTTATTATCTGAATTAACCAATTATACCGCGATGGCAGTTGGACCATCTGCCAATCAATCGATCATTAAGAAAATTGATTTTATTCCGCTTTCTGATACGGATGCTGTTGTCTTAATTGTGACCGATCAAGGACACGTGCAACATCAAAACATCAGAATTGCAGAAGATATGCAGATGAATGATCTCAAAGAGGTCATTAAGACGCTAGATGATTTACTCAAAAATCGTAAGATTTCAGAAGCCAGTACCGTTTTAGAAGCTGAGTTTGCGAAAACTGAAATTCAATCATTTATGGAATATCAAACGCAACTCATTCATTCATTTATTCAAGCATTCTCAAGATTTGCAGAAGATAATTTCTATTTATCAGGTGTGACCAACGTTTTTGATCAACCGGAATTTAATAACGTGAAGCACATTAAAAACTTTGTTGACATGTTAGACCGAAGGGAACTCGTCAAGTTGATTGGTGACCACGAAGGATTAAATATTAGGTTTGGTAGTGATTTACAGCTTATCCCTATGGAAAACTGCACCATCATTTCAGTGCCTTATCGCATCAGTGAGTTTGAACACGGTACCATCGCTGTCGTTGGACCGACGCGTATGGAATATAACAAAGTCATTCCGCTTGTCGAATATATCGCAAGCAATTTAGGAAAACTCTATAAAAAATAGCAAAAGGAAGATAGACATGGACGAAACAAAAGATCAAGCGTTAGAGCAAGAAATCGTGCAAGAAGAGCATGAAGCTTCTAAAAAAGAACGCAAGAATAAACACAAAGAACAGGTTGATGCTTTAGAAAAAGAAATCAACGATCTCAAGGATAAGCTCTTAAGAAATGCAGCTGAACTTGAAAATTTCAAAAAAAGAATGCATCAAGAGCGTATACAAGATAGAAAATACGCCAGCAAAAATCTCATATTAGACCTCTTGAATCCGATTGATCAACTCGATCGCATCGTCAATATGAAGACAGACAATGATTTACTCAAAAATTTCTTAATTGGGTTTAAGATGATCAACGATCAAATCATGAACATCATGCAACAAGATGGTGTGAAAGAAATCGAAGCACTCAACATGAAGTTTGATCCCAAGTATCATCATGCAATAGAAACCATATCAAATTTAGACAAAGAAAACGGCATCGTTATCGAAGTCGTACAAAAAGGATACACCTACAAAGAACAACTACTCAGACCTGCCATGGTCAAAGTAAACGAATGGAGTGAAGAAAATGGCAAAGACAAATAAAATTATTGGTATTGACTTAGGTACAACCAACTCGTGTGTTTCCGTGATGGAAGGTGGCGAAGTTAAAGTTATCGCCAATGCAGAAGGTGGCAGAACAACACCATCTGTCGTATCATTCAAAGGTGAAGAAATCAGTGTAGGTGATGTTGCAAAACGTCAAGCGATCACCAATCCAAACACCGTATCATCCATTAAGCGTCATATGGGTGACATGAATTACCGTGTTGACATTAATGGTAAGAAGTATACACCACAAGAAATCTCTGCAATGATATTGCAAAACTTAAAGAAGACAGCAGAAGATTATTTAGGAGCTACTGTTACACAAGCTGTTATTACTGTTCCAGCATATTTTAATGATGCACAGCGTCAAGCAACTAAAGATGCTGGTAAAATTGCAGGTTTAGATGTTAAACGTATCATCAACGAACCAACAGCTGCAGCATTAGCTTATGGTATTGATAAAACAGAAAAAGAACAAACCGTCTTAGTCTTTGACTTAGGTGGTGGTACATTTGACGTATCCATCCTTCATTTAGCTGATGGTACTTTTGAAGTTATTTCAACATCAGGTGATAATAACCTTGGTGGAGATGACTTTGATGAAGTGATCATGAACTATTTAGTTGATGAATTCAAGAAAGAAAATGGCGTTGACTTATCTAAAGATAAGATGGCTATGCAACGTTTAAAGGATGCTGCTGAAAGAGCTAAAAAAGAACTTTCAGGCGTAACATCAAGTCAAATCTCTTTACCGTTCATCAGCATGGGTGTTGCAGGTCCATTACATTTAGAAAAGACGTTAACACGTGCTAAGTTTAATGAATTAACTGCACATCTTGTTGAACGTTGTGTCGGACCAGTAAGAAGAGCATTAGCTGATGCTAAGATGACACCAAAAGATATTCATCAAGTTTTACTTGTTGGTGGTTCAACACGTACACCAGCAGTTCAAGAAATGGTTAAACGCGAATTAGGTAAAGAACCTAACAAGAGTGTTAACCCAGACGAAGTTGTTGCTATGGGTGCTGCTATTCAAGGTGGTGTCTTAGCAGGTGATGTGAAAGATGTCTTATTATTAGACGTTACACCACTTTCATTAGGTATTGAAACATTAGGTGGTGTATTCACAAAACTTATTGAAAGAAATACAACCATCCCAACATCAAAATCACAAGTCTTCTCAACTGCAGCAGACAATCAACCAGCTGTCGAT
>DAOTHC010000089.1:0-4520 GCA_035447465.1 Acholeplasmataceae bacterium | reverse complement strand
TATCAAACAGGGTAAAGAACCTCATTGGAATTATATTGATGGTTGTATGATGACATCACTATTATCTCTTTATCATGAAACACATGATACGAAATATATTGATTTTGTAAAAAAGTTCATTGATTATTATGTCAATGATCAAGGTGACATCAAAGGTTATCATAAAGAAAACTATAGCACAGACGATATATGTGAATCACGTGTATTATTTGATTTATATCAAATTTATGGCGATGAAAAATATCAAAAAGCCATCGAAAAAACCTATGAACAAGTTAAAGAACAACCCCGAACATATGAAGGTAATTTTTGGCATAAAAAAATCTATCCAAACCAAGTTTGGCTAGATGGATTATTTATGGCACAACCTTTCTACACACGCTATGAAACAGTCTTCCATCACAAACATCACTATGAAGATATTAAAAAGCAGTTTGAAGTCGTAAGAAAACGCATGTTTAATGCGTCGAAAAAACTATATTATCATGGTTATGATGCTTCAAAATCAATTTTTTGGGCAAACCCAACAACAGGTTTATCACAAAACTTCTGGTTACGTGCTATGGGTTGGTATGCTGTTGCAATTGTTGATGTCTTTGAATATTATGAAGATGACCATGTGAGACAAACTTTTTTTAAACCTCTACTAAAAGAAATGATTGATGGTTTATTAGCTTATCAGGATCCCAAAACTCACCTCTTCTATCAAGTGGTTGACCAGCAGCAAAGAGAAGGCAATTACCTAGAAGCGTCAGGAAGTGCTTTAATCAGCTATGCGATCTTAAAGGGTGTTCGATTAAACGCACTTGATGCATCATATCAAACCATTGGATTAAACATATTTAATGGCATCACGTCGTTATATCTTAAAGAAAAAGATGGTGACTTAAATTTAGGTGGTATCTGTTTAGTTGCTGGTCTAGGTCCAGAGCATAATTTAAGAAGAGATGGATCTTATGCGTACTACATCTCTGAACTTATCGTAGAAAATGATGCAAAAGGTGTTGGTCCTCTCATCATGGCTTATACAGAGGTCATTAAAATCAAAAAATAAAGTGGGTGCTAATCCACTTTTTTCATGCTTGAGGTACGAGTAAATCAAGAAGTCCAAAGATACTAAATGTGAATCCCATAAACAAGAGTGCTAATAACAAGAATGAGATTTCTTTCGTTTTGTAAACAGATATGATGCCAATGACTGTACCGCTCAACGATGAAATCCACGATAGAATCACAATGATATTAAGAACAACCCATATAAATCCTGAAGCTGTACCATGGAAAATGAACTCATCGATGACATAAAACAGCATGAGCAGTAACAAACTGATTAAGATGAGATAGGAAGCCTGTCTCGCACGATGTGCTTTAGGCAGCATGATAAGTTTCAAAATCATCAACTTCTTTCATTTGATTGTTATTATACGTCATTTTGATTAAAAAGAAAAGAAACCACGGATTTGTCCGTGGCTTCCGATTAACAAACGTGAATATAATAGATCTCAGATACTTTTCTAAGTTCATCAATCTGCTTTTGATTAGGTTGTTGATCAACATCCATAATGATGGTTTGATAATTTTGATTTTGCTTCACAATTTTTTGAACGATGTGTTCTTGATTAAGAAGTGATAATACCATCTCTTCAGTCACATTTTTATCCATTAACATCGTTAAACGTACTTTACCTTTTCTATCTAATACAGCAGATGGAAAGTTTACAGAATGTGTGATATTGCCGTGTTCAAGATAATCGACCATGTGATCAACGGCCATCATCGCACAATTATCTTCAGCTTCTTCAGTTGATGCACCTAAGTGTGGAATAGCAATAACACCCTTCATGTTAGCTGTTTTTTCATTTGGAAAATCTGTGACATAGGTCTTGACTTTGTGTGATTCTATAGCATCGACTAAGGCATCTTCATCAACGAGTTGATCGCGTGCAAAGTTAAGAAGAACAACCCCATCTTTCATCATCTTAAAAGCTTTTTCATTCATCATATGTTTTGTTGCTGGAAGTAAAGGTAAATTGAGACTGATGAAATCTGCAAATGGCAACATATCTTCTTTTTCTTGGACAATAACCATTTGTTCAGGAATATTTAGACGATCAATTTGCGCTATATTAGGCTCAACAGCAATAACCTTCATACCTAAAGCGATACATGCTCTTGCAAGCTCTAAACCAATCGCACCTAAACCAACTATGCCGATAGTTTTACCTAAAATTTCAGTACCACCAAATTGAGCTTTCGCTTTTTCAACTGATTTGGCAATGTCAGGATCTTGCTTATTATCTTTGACCCATCCAATACCACCAACAATATCTCTGGATGCGATTAACATACCCGCAATAACGAGTTCTTTAACAGCATTACGATTAGCACCTGGTGTATTAAACACGACAACACCTTTTTTAGCAAGTGCATCTAAAGGAATGTTATTCACTCCTGCACCAGCTCTTGCAACGACGCGAACTGTTTCAGGTAACACCATCTCATGCATATTAGCACTTCTGACTAAAATCCCAGTAGCTTGATTCAAATCATCAGTTAATCCATAGGTATCAGGTAATTGCTCAAGACCTACAGGTGATATTTTATTTAAACAATGGATATATTTCATATGATCACCCATGTCTCTTTTCAAATGCAGCCATGAACTTAACAAGTTCCTTGATACCTTCAATTGGCATCGCATTGTAGATCGATGCACGCATACCACCAACTGTACGGTAACCCTTTAAATTGTCAAAACCAGCTGCTTTAGCTTGTTTGATAAATTCATCATCGAGTTCTGGTGAAGTTGATTTAAACGTAACGTTCATGAGTGAACGTGAGTTTTTATCAACAGTTCCAAAGAACATTTTACTTTGATCTAAGTAATCATATAGAACTTGTGCCTTTTCAATGTTTCTTTGATGCATAGCTTCAAGTCCACCATGACGTTTTAACCATTTAAAGACTTTACCACATAAATAAATACCATATGTTGGAGGCGTATTATACATGGATCCGTGTTCTGAGTATGTATCATAACGCAACATGATCGGTGTCTTTAAATCGATATCGTTACGGATAAGATCTTCTCTGATGATCACGATGACAGTACCAGCTGGACCAACGTTCTTTTGAGCACCTGCAAAGATGACACCATATTTTGTGACATCAAGAGGTTCTGACAAGAAACATGATGAAGCATCTGAGATAAGTGTTTTACCCTTTGTATTAGGTAATGTCTTATACTTAGTACCATAAATGGTATTGTTATCACACATAAAGACGTAATCTGCATCTTCAGAGATGGGTAGATCTGATACATCTGGAATATAAGAGAACATCTTGTCTTGTGAGCTTGCAACAATGTTCACTGTTCCAAATTTAGCTGCTTCTTCAGCAGCCTTTTTAGCCCATTGACCTGTGATGATATAATCTGCTTTACCATTCTTCATTAAATTCATAGGAATCATGGAAAATTGAAGGGTGGCTCCACCTTGGATGAAGAGCACTTTATAGTTGTCTGGAATGTTTAAAAGATCTCTTAAATCCTTTTCTGCTTCATCAATGATCGATTGGAAAATCTTTGAACGATGGCTCATTTCCATGACAGACATGCCACTGTCCTGATAATCAAGCATTTCGTTTGCTGCTTCTTGAAGCACTTCAACAGGTAAAATAGCAGGCCCTGCTGAGAAGTTGTAAATACGTTTCATTTTTGATCTCCTCCTAATATTTTATTCTTCTTGATTCTAAGTAATAACGCTTAGCAGTTGCTGAACCCATTGAAAATGATTTTCTAGGGAGCACTTTTCCTGTTTGAATAAACGGGAATAAATCTTTCTTTTGTAATGTGGGCATTTTGATGCCAACAGCATTTGGATGTGCTTTACATATGCGAACTAATTCATCTTCACCATGAATATAATCGATGGTGACACCTGGATGATGTTTCATGTAACGATCAATAAATCCTTGGATTTGCTCATAAGCTTCTGCAGTACTTTTAGGGATGTAAAATTCTTCTTTTCCTAATTCTTTGGTATATACCCAGGTTTCAGCATCTTTATCAACAGCATGAAATAAATCAATTAAAAAGTCATCTTTAACGTTAAATAAGACGCGATGGATACCTTCAAACTCTAAACCCGAATCATAAATATTAACAATTTCAACCATCGCAAATCGTGCTGGATGGTCTTTTTGTTGTTCTGGAATCAATTCTTTTTTAACATTTTCCCAATGTGCTTTAGCTGTAGCTAAACTGTGATTACCATCACCGACTACCGCTAAGATAGGATCATTTTCATCTTCGATCAAATCGTATAATTTTTCTGTGATTGGGTCTGTATCAAAGATCTGATAACCTCTGATATGACCTCCCATCATGTTGAGTACAAAATCATAACGTTTTTTGAGCGATTGTCGTTTTTCATAGAGACCTTCAATGATTTTATGCTTTCTATCATTGATTAAAAGCATGATGTGAGAGAGTTCAAGTGGTGCACCTTCTCTGATTTTGA
>DAOTHC010000088.1:0-4523 GCA_035447465.1 Acholeplasmataceae bacterium | reverse complement strand
GATACCCTTTGGTATAAGGAAGTAAATATCCTACCTTGCCGGTATAAAGATAATAACCTTTAGTAACAACCATGAGGAGACCAAAACTAAACAGGATAGCTCCAATCACTTTATTTTCAACTGATAAATAAATGAGGCCTGCTATACCAATGAATAATCCCGCTAAACATGCTTTTGCAAAGATGGAGTTCTTAAACATTATTTAACCTTTTTAAAACCATAAATGGCACCAACCGCTTGATTTGCCCATTTTGCTGGTAGTATTTTATGTAGTAAAACAAAGATTTTGTATTTAAAACCAATCGTGGTATAAAGTGGCATATGTCTTCTTTTGATCAATCGAGAAATCGCGATAGCAGCAACCTCTGGATCCATACCATTGCGTTCATCATTTTCCATGACGCCAACTGATTTATCAATTCGGTTTTTATAACTTGGACTATCCACTTCATTTTTTCTTCTATTTTTGGTAAATCCGGTTTTAATATCACCAGGCATCACAGAACATACTTGGATGTTAAATGGAGAAACCTCATTTTGAAGTGCTTCAGAAAAAGCATTAATCGCTGCCTTTGAGCTTGAATAAAAAGCTTGAAAAGGAATCGAAAGACGACTTGCTACAGAACTCATGTTAATGATTTTCCCACCACCTGATTTTCTTAAAAGAGGTAGAACTGCTTTCGTTGAGTGAAAAACACCCATGAAGTTCACGTTCATCAGTTCATGCGCATCGTTAATTGATGTATCTTCAATGCTTCCGGAAATTCCAAAACCTGCATTGTTAATTAAGACATCAATTTTTCCTTCAATATCATAGATATCTTGATAACATTGATTAAGTTGTTCAAAATTGGTCACATCAGCTTGAATACCTTTGACATTTTTCTCGTGGATTTTCGAGCGGCTAATGCCATAGACATGGTGTCCTTTGGCTGCAAGATATGTTGCAACTTGTAAACCGATCCCTGATGATGCTCCAGTAACAATAATAACCTTCATTTTTACTCCTTTAAATCCTCTAATGCGTGTAACACTTCTACGATTTTTTCAATGGCTTGATCCATTAATTCCTTCGTATGTGTCGCTGTATAACTCGTACGTATTAAACATTCACCAACAGGTGTTGCTGGTGGAACGACAGGGTTAACATAAACGCCATGTTCAAATAACTGGTTACAAGCAACCATCGTACGTAGAGGCATATAGGTATAAATAGGGATAATCGGTGTTTTAGAATCTTTAATCTTTAATCCCTTGGCTTTTAATCCTTGACGCATGTATTCTGCGATATCATTCAATGCTTGTACACGTTCAGGTTCTCTTTTTAATACGCGTAGTGCAGCTAAAGCAGCAGCTGTATTAGCGGGTGGAATCGCCGCAGAGAAAATATATGGGCGTGAGTTATGTCTGATATAATCAACGACATCTCTTTCAGCAGCAACATAACCACCAAGCGATGCGAGTGATTTAGAGAAAGTACCCATAATGATGTCAACTTCTTTTTCTAGACCAAAGTGTTCAGCAGTACCACGACCGTGAGCACCCATAACACCTAAGCCATGTGCATCGTCAACCATGACGCGTGCCCCATATTTTTTTGCAAGCTCAACGATTTCAGGAAGTTTAGCAATATCACCACTCATGGAGAAAACACCATCAGTAATGATGAGTTTACCTTTATTGTCAGGAGCTTTCGCTAATTTTTGTTCAAGATCTTCCATATCAGCATGCTCAAAACGAATGACTTCCGCGTAACTTAAACGGGTGCCATCATAGATGCTGGCATGATTTTCTTTATCGGAAAAAATAATATCATTTCGTCCAGCAATCGCTGAAATGATACCTAAATTCGATCGGAAACCAGTCGAAAAAATCGTACAATCTTCTTTATGTAAAAAATCTGCTAATTCAGTTTCTAATTCTTTATGTAAATTAAGTGTTCCGTTTAGGAAACGAGATCCTGAGACACCTGTTCCATATTTTAAGGTAGCATCAACTGCTGCTTGAATCACTTCAGGATGTGAGGTGAGTCCAAGGTAGTTGTTTGATCCAATCATGATCATTTCTTTACCTTCCATGTGAACAACAGTATCTTGTTTTGAAGTTAGTTCGTGGAAGTAAGGATAATATCCACCTTCACGCGCTTTTTTAGCTGTATCGTATTGATAACACTTTTTAAATAAATCCATATGACGTCCTCTTTTCAAAAAAACCGCTTAAATCTATTATATTACATTTTAATGTAAATCCACCCAATCATTTATCCTTTTATCGTGAAAGCGTTTTGAATAATAGACGAATAAGGTGACTTAGATGGTGTTCAACCGAACATATTTAAGATACACGAAAAACATGAAATCGTCAAGTGGTATTAAAAAAACATCATTTCATATGAAATTTAGCATAAATGGTCATCATTCCTTACAAATACCTTAAATCGTATCACGAACTTCGGTAAACCATTTGAGATACATTTTCAAATCCTTTACAATAACATTGTATTAAAGAAAATATGAGGTTAACCTATGAATTATATCAAAATTGATAAAACCATTAAGAAGGCATTTTATCTTCAAATTAAAGACTCCATTGAAGATGCCATTAAGAAGGGTATTTTATCAGATAATGATCGCTTACCCACTGAAAGCGAACTTTGTGAAGTCTATGGTATCAGTGATATCGTTGTAAAAAACGCTTATAAGTTACTCGTTAAAGAAGGATACATCGTCCGTGTACAAGGAAGTGGAACCTTTGTTTCAACACGTAAAATCTTTAGATTTCCGTTAGCTGGATTTGATAAACTATCCAGTTTTTCAAATTATCACTATCAAGCAAAATCGAAGCGTGTCATTTTATTTGACAGAGCTGCTGATGATCTACAAGTCATAGATCAACTCCAACTTCATGAAAATAACACTTATATCGTAGTCAAATATATTGTTTTGATTGAAAATGCAGAAGTGTTATTTCAAACGCTTTATCTTCCTGATGAGTTGTTTCCTGGTTTGACACTTCAAGATATCGAACAAAACACATTGCCTGATTTATTGACAAAAAGATTTTCGCACCAAATCAAACACGTTAAAAACGGGTTTACTCCAATGAACTTATCATCATCTTTAGCCTTACTGCTTAACACGTATAAGAACGCAGCTGCACATAAGGTTAAAACAATCATTTTTAATCAGCAAGAACAACCCATAGCACTTTTAGAAACGCTATTTTTAGGACAGTATACACAGTTTGAGGTGATTTTATAATGAAGCTTGAACATTTAAAAATAGATAAGCGTCAATCAACACCACTCAGCTTACAAATCTTTCAATCCATCAAACATATGATCACGGATCAACAAATTGGCTATCTTCAACAACTACCTGATGTCAATGAGTTAGCCAAACATTTAGAAGTGACAGATAAAGATGTTTTGGATGCATACAATCGTTTGGTATCAGAGAATTTCTTACATGCAGAAAAAGATCATTATTTCGTCAATTTTGTCCATTTCTCATCTGATTTTTATATCAAACCATCAAAACTCTATGATATCATTAAACAATTAGGCTTAACGCCTTCGATTAAGACTATTAAACGAAAAGTCACGACATTACCCTTCCAACTTCAAATTGACAATCACTTCAAACAAAATGAGTCCTTCATACACTTAAAGCGTATCTACTTTGGAAATGACATCCCATTAGCTTTGATGGATACCTATCTTCCATATAACGATTTTAATGAGATCGAACAACGCATCGTTGATGAAAAACCTTTATATGAAACTATCTTTACAGAAATAAAAATCCACGCCTTCAAGACGTGGTTTTTCTCTCACGCCTACAAGGCTCGTTACTGGCGGCCCCCATTTGAGGGCCTTTTTGATAGCCCAATTGCCTTGGACACCCTTACTTACCCGTGAACGGGTCTTTGTATTCCTTCAAACTTCTCTTGTCCTGCACTTGATCTTCGAGTTCCTGGTTCCTGATGTAGTTCTCAACGACTTTCTTGTTTAGACCTACGGTCGAAACGTAGTACCTTTCTGACCAGAAGTGTCTGGATCCATAGTTATACTTGAGATTCGCATGCTCGTCAAAGATGATCAAGCTGCTCTTTCCTTTCAGATATCCCATGAATGAACTCACTGCGATTTTTGGTGGTATTTTGACGAGCATGTGAATGTGGTCAATCATCGCGTGTGCTTCGACTATTTCAACGCCTTTGTATTCACAAAGACGTCTCAAATATTTTCCGATATCTGCTCTCAACTTTCCATAGATCGCTTTTCTTCGATACTTCGGGGTGAACACGATATGATACTGGCAGTTCCATTTCGTATGTGATAAACTACTAGTGTCATCATTCCTCTTTGGCATTGGTGATAGAATCCTCCTTGATTAACTTGGTGTAAGGCAATTGGTCATTACCATTATACCAATCAAGGGGATTCTTTTTGTTTAACGCTTCCGCTTCCTTGAGTCCACCCGCATAGCAGGTGGTTTTATGTTAGTCTTCGACCAACATAA
>DAOTHC010000087.1:3023-4545 GCA_035447465.1 Acholeplasmataceae bacterium | reverse complement strand
ATTAAGAGCGCATAAACGACAATTTTTCCTAGAATACCAGAGGTTGCTTTATGCCCAACAACAATCTTTTTAATCTTTTCAATATTAAGCTTGCTGGTCATCTTGACTTACCTCCTTCTTCTTAAGTTTATCAGTCGTCTTTTTAAAGAAGTCTTTTACCTGTTCAGATAATGATTTTTGGTTTCTTTGTTGTTGTAATTTAATCATCTTGAGACGCATGCGTTCTTTTCTTTCACGAAGTGATTCTTCGTAAATGACCTTATCACGGTCACGGAGTAAGATGAAGACGATACCTACAAAGATCAAGACGATCACAGAGTAAATGAGAACGATCGCTCCAGCGAAACCTAAACCTTTCACGTAGTTCGATGTAATCGTATCAACAACGAAGGTGTAAATCGGGTTGACTTGGAAAATCGCGATTTGAACAACAGAAAAGATAGCAACGACAAGCGCTGTTGATTTTAAGTTAGGTAATGTGATCTTCCAAAGGATTTGCCATGAGTTCGCACCATCAATTTGTGCGGCTTCATAAAGCTGTGAATTCATCTTCTGTAAACCGTTCATGAAGAGGATAATAGGAATACCTGTAAACCATAAGATCAGGGTAAAGTTATTGAAGATACCTCCGATCATATCCGCTAAGAACGGTGAGAAATTCTCTATCATTCTAAAGACAATGATTTCTGTAACATCAATAGTTGTTGTTGAATCTGAGTTGATCAGCTGTGTCATAACAGGACCAGATAAGACAACAACCGGGAAGAAATAAATCATTCTAAAACCAGCTCTAAACTTGATGTTGGTGTTTAAGAGTAAACTTAGAATAAGCGATAATACAAGAATCGCAGGTACATAGGTTAACTCAACAATCACGAAATCAAGAATGAGTGGGTTAAATGTGGTGTTTCTAAAAAATGCCATTTCATAGTTGCCAAAACCAATCCATTCATACGTCCAACCTGTAACGTCTCTAACGACATAAAACAAGGATAAGTAAATCGTGTAAAAGAATGGATACGCAACAAACAGAATAAACCCAATCAACCATGGGAGTAAAAACATGTAAGCTGCTTTATTCGAACTTCTTGTCAATGTGGAGGCTTTCTTTTTCTTTTTCATGGTAACCTCCTTAATTTAAGACACGATATGACTGTGCAGTCACGGCGTGTGTATCAACGTAAACCATCTCATCTGTGTAATTGATGACGATTTGAACACCATTATCATAGGTGTTCACAATCACACCAGGTTGAACAATTTCTCGATCGACCCAACGAGCATTTAAAACATCTTCATAAGCTTCATTCATCATGTCATACATGTCATGAATCAGTTCTTCATAGAGTGCAAACTCTGTTGAATAGAAATTTGAAGAGTTGGTTGAAATCAGTTCAAATGCAGGATCGTGTGTCAAAATAAAGCTTGGATAGACGTTATAATCGATCATGCGAAGCATATCTTGTTCTGTATAGAATGAGAAGTTCGCATAAACCGCATAGACTTCCATCGTTTGATTTAA
>DAOTHC010000087.1:0-2923 GCA_035447465.1 Acholeplasmataceae bacterium | reverse complement strand
CTGTATAGAATGAGAAGTTCGCATAAACCGCATAGACTTCCATCGTTTGATTTAAGACGAGTTGTAAGAAAGGTACAGTATCAGTTTCGATTAAGTGTTGTGATGTAAACATGGGTGCTTGTAAATAACGGTCGATATAAGCCCATAAGTACTGATTTGGTTTGACGCCATTAATCATATAGTTTTCATCAATGGTTGCTAAGGCATCTTGGTAAAGCTTAATAGTTTCAGTCGTTGAAACACCATTTTTACCGTAATCGCTATAAAGCATTGAAGTCACACCTTCATAGGTAAATGATTCAACACCTAAACTTCTAACTGCACGTTCATTGGATAAAATCCATTCAGCAACTAAACTTGGTCTTGCAAAGTATCTTTCATTAACTGGACCAACTTCGTTACGTAAGTATTCTCTCATGTACCATCCATTGGCATGCTTAGCAGCATGTCCAACAAGGCTCATTTGTTCTTTATAAATAGTGACATAGTCTAATGCCAATGATACATCGATACCGCGTTCATTTAAACCGGTGATGACACTGTCAAAGGCTCCTTTACTACCTATCTTTCTAATAAAGTCAGGTCGATCTTTATCACCTAGGGTGATGCCACCTTTTTGATAACCATATAAACCAGAATTGATGTTATATATGCCTTCATCTTGAAGTTTTGTTAAAATATCTTCAACTTGTCCAATCGTTGTTGTGACAACATCGGTTGAACCAATGAGTGAATCCATCGCATCCGACATGATGAAATCAAGGCGAATTGGCATCTCTTCTTGCGTACCTGGCAATTCGGTTAACACATTTTCTTCAATCAAAATATCGCGGTATTTTTTAGCCATACCAACATAATCTGCAGGATAACCATCTGTTGAACCATCACCTGCTAAGAAAACATAGTTTTGTCTAATATCATAATGAGGACGTTCATCCATCATCGTTGTATAACCATTACCAGCATTGTTATAAACTTGATAAATCAAAGTGTTAAAGTTAAATCTTGCAAACGCAAACGTATATGCAGAACGATTAGGTGCTACCCCATTTTGAGGAGAAACAACGAGTTCCATATGTTCTGCACCTTCAGTCGCATGCGTAAAGAAGGCAGCTTGTCTGTTGCCATGAGCAATACCATAAACCGGTAAACCGGGTTGTTTTAATGGCACGAAATTAGGTTCTACGCGATCATAATACGTATCTGTCGCATAATCTTTTCCATAGATATTGCCATAATAAGATGCAATCGATGTTTCATAATCTTCGAAACGAATCAGTGCACCACTGCCATCTGGAACAAAGATATATCCAGGAATTTGTTCTTTAGGAACGGCATCTGCAGCACGACCATAACTCATCGTATCTTTGTTAAATGAGATGGTAGCCCCACCGGATGCTCCCATCAGTGGTGTAAAGATGAATGATGAGATGAGATTTGAATCTCTTCCTTCAATTTCATCATCTCTAATCTCAAAGGATAAACCATCATCGGTTAAGTAAACATGAACATAGACCGTGAGGTCAATCACATAGAAAGGTATTTCTAAACGGTAATGATGTGGATCATTATTGACCATCATCAACGTTGATGTACCGGTTTCTGTTGGATGTGTCGAAGCGGTACGGTTAACACCGTTTGAATCGTTATAATATTCTAACGTTAATAATGAATTTGAGAATGTTTCAAAACGGGTGTTCATGAAATCTTCATAAGGTAAACATACACTATCGATTTCAGCTTCAGTAGGTGGTGTTTCACGTTCTAAAAGTGCATCACATGCATCTTTAAGTTCATCTTCACCAGCGATATCTAATCCTGTTTTCCATGTATAGCCGTTACGTGTATCATAAATAGCAAACACATCACGTGAATCACGATAATAATACTTTAAATAACCAACTTGTGCTAAAAATTGCATATCTGTTGGTTCATCAATCACATAGGTCACTGTATCAGGTGGCATTTTGGTATCTTTAGCAGATTCAATATATGCCGCTTCTACAGTTAACGCAAATAAGAAGAACATCACAATGATTAATAGTCTTTTCTTATGAAATAACATTGCGGATCGCCTCCTTAATTAATGCTTCTAAGAACATGTATAACTGTTCCCACATCATGACTAAGATGATGATAACAACTGCGATAATCACAGTAAATAAAACCGTCATGAGTAAACTCTTAATGGTTTGTCGCGCGGTATAATCATGAATTTCAATCATGCCTGAGAAGACATTGATAAAACTCCATCCTGCCCCAACAATCATCAAGAGATTGAGGAAGAATGCTTCATTGTATGTCAAGACAAACGATAACATCGATGTTGATAACATCGCGATCATTAAAGGTCCCATCGAATAAATGAACATGATGAAAATTTGCTTAAGTCCACCTAAACCATCATGAATGGATGTATCTAAATAATTACTGATGACTAATACCATCGTAATGGAGAAGAAACCGATAATAATGGCTGATAAATCCATATCTTCTGGAGCAACAAACTGATAGATAAATCCATTGTTGATGCTTGAATTTAAATAGACTAAGAAGAAGATAACATAAAGGATGACTGCAGATAATAATGTGGCACGATGTCCTCTTTTAATCTCATAGAAACTGTCAACTGGATGACGCATCACCCTAAAGATATAGAATAAATCCTTTAACAGCTTCTTATCAAAGAAACGTTTAACAGGTGTCATCCAAAGTGTGATCTTTCCTGTTTTATGGTTCACAATTTGTAAACTCTTTGATAACACCAAGAAGGCAACTAATCCAATGATGAGCGTACCTAAAGCTGATTGGATACCGATATTTCTAACTTCCCAAAACGCTTCAGAGTAACCTGGTCTATTACCAGCAAGTTCAAAGTGATACATCGCTTCTTCATATTTTTCTTGTTGTAAATAGGTTTTTG
>DAOTHC010000086.1:0-4607 GCA_035447465.1 Acholeplasmataceae bacterium | reverse complement strand
AACATTGAGAAAGAATTTATATTTCGTCGAAGCTTACACCAAGCAATTTAGCAGCGAGCTATCTTCCACAATACATCGAAGAAAACTTTCCTTGGATTACACCTGAAACAACATTTACAGATTTCCAAAGTGTCATCAACTATATTAGATCATTAGCCAGAGCATATGCTGGTTTTCAGTATTATTTGCCGTCTTCACTTGAAACACAGTGGAACCCAACAGCTTGGTGGCATTGGTATATTGACGGATCTGTTAATATTCCTAAGAATAAGAGTTTAACCGTTCCTGATGGTAGATTATTAGTTATTGATGGTAACTTAACATTAAATGAAAACAGTACCTTAACAGGGAATGTCATCGTTAATGGGAATGTCACCATTAAAGGAAAAGGTAAAAGCACTCAGCATCTTCTAGGAACTGTTTACTTGAGTGGAAATCTTGTAACAGCAAATAAGACATACCTTTCACAAGATCCAGAACGTCCAACCTTTGTGTTTGCTGAAGGCAATATTACATTGGGAAATAATAACGATGGTTATGGTTATTTCTTATCAAATAATTTTTCAGCGAAACAAGGCAATATCAATTTAACCGGTGGTGTTTATACAGAGGGCTCCTCAAATGTTAATAAAGACATAATTGAAAACACGGATTTCACGACAGAACATCTCTTCGATTATGCTATTCCTGAAACGATTGCTGTGGAAGGAAGCACGACAGAACCTGGTGAAACAGGATTTATCTTCACTACACCTAAGTTAAGTTAAAGAGGAACCCGTTTCCTCTTTTTTTACGTTAACTTTGCAACTATATCCCTTGATTAAATCATAGTTTGTGGGATAATAGTTGCGAGGTGTTTTTTATGAAGTATTTAATTTCATGTGACCTTGATGGAACCACGTTAAACCGTCAGGGAGAACTCACAACAAAAACGATTAACGTTTTAAGACATTTAAGAAATTTAGGACATATTGTTGTTCTAGCAACAGGTAGACCATTTAGTGGTGCTATCGGTAAATACGAAGAAATTGGACTTGATACACCACTTATCACAGATAATGGTGGATCAATTGAAAATCCAAAAGATCCTTCGTTTGCAAAACAAAGAACCTATATTCCTGTACATATGATGCATCAACTGTTCACATTTGCTAAACCGATGATCATTTCAACCTTCTTCTCGATTGATGATGTTGTTTATGCCTATCAGTACGATAAAAAACTCGAAGAGTTCTTTAGTGGTATTCATAGTGATCGTGTGATTGAAGGTGAATACACAAGTTTTGATGTTCAACCAACAGGTATGGTGTTCCTCATTCAATCGGATAAACAAGAACCCTTTGAATCTTATATTGATGTTAACTTTGGGCATACATTATCTCATCGTTTATGGGGTGTAGAAAATGGTTATGCAGTTTATGAAGTTTATTTAAAGCATGTGTCTAAATCATCGGCTGTCAAATACTTACTTGATTTCTATGATGTTCCACAAAGTCAATGGATCGCATTAGGTGATGGTATTAACGATGTTGAGATGATTAGAGATGCTGGTATTGGGGTTGCTATGAAAAATGCAGTTCCTGAACTTCATGAAGTTGCAGATATCATCACTGAGATTTCTCATGATGAAGAGGCTGTAGCAAACTTCTTAATTGACTATTTTAAATTAGAAGACTTTCGATAAGAAGGTTTTCTTTTTTTATCAATAAAAAAACCATGAATCCTAAGAAACATGGTTATAGTGTAAAGTGGCGATGCACGAGAGATTCGAACTCCCGACCGACGGCTTAGAAGGCCGTTGCTCTATCCAGCTGAGCTAGTGCACCAAACTTTAAGTCAGCACTGAATATTATAACCTAAACAATGCTGAATTACAAGTCTTAATTCGTATCAAATTGACTGTAGTAAAGTTTTGCGTAGAAACCATTTTGATCAAGCAATTCTTGATGGTTACCTTGTTCGATGATGTTACCATCATTCATAACAAAAATCACATCAGCATCTTTAATGGTTGATAATCGGTGTGCAATCACAAAACTTGTTCTATTTTTCATCAAAGCTTCCATCGCATGTTGGATTAGTACTTCAGTACGTGTATCAACCGATGATGTCGCTTCATCTAAAATCAACATCGGACGATCGGCTAACATCGCTCTAGAAATCGTTAAGAGCTGTCTTTGACCTTGGCTGATGTTTGACCCGCCTTCATTTAAAATAAACTCGTAGCCGCCAGATAATGACTCAATAAAGTGATGTGTCTGTGCAGAGTGAGCTGCTCTTAACATATCCTCTTCTGTTTTATCAGGTGATCCATAAACGATATTTTCTTTAACTGATCCTTCGAACAACCAGGTATCTTGCAAAACCATACCAAAGAGTGATCTAAGATCATTTCTTGACATGTTTCTGACATCAATGCCATCAATTTCAATCGAACCTGATTTAATCTCATAAAAACGCATCAATAGATTAACCATCGTTGTTTTACCAGCACCTGTAGGTCCTACAATAGCAACCTTCTGACCTGGTTTAACCTCTGCAGAAAATCCTTTGATGATATCAACATCATCCTGATATCCAAAATGAACATCCTTAAAGACAACATGTCCTTTGATATCTTTCAGTTGTACAAGATGATCTCGTTCAGGTGTTTCTTCTTTTTCGCCTAATAAATTAAAGATACGTTCAGAAGCTGCTGCTGTTGACTGCAACACATTAGCCACACTACCAATTTGTTGAATCGGTTGATTGATTTGTCTAACGTATTGAATAAAACTTTGAATAATACCAATTTCAATCGCCAAAGTAGGATTATCTGATAACACGAGGAGTGCACCAACAACAGCAATCGAAATATATGCGATATTACCAAAGAATAACTGAACAGGAAACATAATGCCTGAAATAAACTGTGATTTTAATGCACTTTGATAAAGATCATGATTGATTCTATCAAAGTTTTCTTTTGATTTCTTTTGGTGATTGAAAATCTTAATAACGGTTTGTCCACCATAAGTTTCTTCAATATGACCAGTCATTTCACCAAATGAACTTGCTTGTTTTCTAAAGTAACCTTGAGATAACTTCACAAACTTTCTAACTGTAATAAATGATAGTGTTGTAGTAACTAAAGCGACACCTGTCAAAGGTAACGATAAAAACATCATGATCGCAAAGATCCCTATAATCATAGCAATCGATCTGAAGATTTCTGCAATACTCTGAGTGAGTGTCACATTGATCGTCTCAACGTCATTCGTAACGCGACCTAAAAGATCACCAAACTGTTGATTATCAAAAAACTTAAGTGGTAGTCTATTCATCTTAGCAGATAATTCTTTACGCATACCATAGGTGAGATGCTGTGTCATCCCGATGAGTAAGAACGCTTGTAAGTAATTAAATGCTGCTGATAAGATATGTACGACAACGATGACTAACGCTAATTTACCAATGGATACACGAATGCCCCAAATGACTTCGATATCACCAAATGCCATTTGACTAAATATACCACCAGCGGCTTTATAAGCACGTGCTACTTCTGATGTGATTAAACCTAAAAACCATGGTCCTAAAACGGTGAGAAGAGCTGCAGTAATCGCCATCATACCTGCGCCTATCACTTGGAAGCGGTATGGCTTTAAATAAGCTAAAAGCTTCTTCATCGTTCCTTTAAAATCTTGGGGTTTACCCATATAGGTCATCCCACGAGGTCCTCTTAGAGCTGGACGTGGTTGTTGTGTCTGCTTATCTCGATCTTGGTTCATAAGAGTTCCTCCTTCGAGAGTTGTGATGAAGCAATTTCTTGATAAACCTTAGAGGTTTTCATGAGTTCTTCATGCGTGCCGATACCAACAATCGTCCCAGAATCTAAAACGATAATTTGATCAGCATGTCTTATCGTATTGATACGTTGAGCAACAATTAATTTAGTTGCTGTCACATGTTCATTAAGCATTTGTCTAAGTTTGTGATCGGTTTTATAATCAAGTGCCGAAAATGAGTCGTCAAAAATAAAGATGGGGGGCTTTTTAGCAATCGCACGTGCAATGGATAAACGTTGACGTTGTCCACCAGATACGTTGGTACCTCCTTGTGAAATTTGATGATCATATTGTTCTTCCATCTCAATGATAAAATCATGAGCTTGTGCAATCTTTGCAGCTTCATCTAAATGATTAGGGTCTGCATGTTCAGCAAATAAGATGTTATCTCTAATAGAGCCACCAAATAAGATACCTTTTTGAGGTACATATCCGATTAAGCCATGTAAATCTTCTTGTGTCATATCTTTGATGTCAATGCCATCAATCGTGATCGTACCACAGGTGCGTTCATAAAAACGTGGGATCAAATTGATCAACGTTGATTTACCAGAACCCGTCGATCCAATAAATGCGGTTGTTGTGCCTGATTTCACTTTGAAATTAATGTGTGATAAAACAGGTTCTTGTGCATCTGGATATTGGAAACAAACATCTTTAAATTCGACTTCACCTTTGATATGTTCAGGAAGTTTAACTGGATTAATAGGATCTTTAATCTCTATATCCATATCTAAAACGTCCATGATACGCTTCGCTGAAATGGCTGCTCTAGGAATG
>DAOTHC010000085.1:0-4703 GCA_035447465.1 Acholeplasmataceae bacterium | reverse complement strand
AATTCAATTCAAGATGGTAACTTAATCTTGTGTAAATAAAAGTGTTGTAGTTTCCTGTTTGGAAATAGTCTTTTGATATGTTTAATACAATAAAATAAGCAACTTTAATACATCAAGTTCGCATAACTTTTTTATAATTATTTCATTGAGACAATCATGTTTGCTTACGATATAAAAAAGAGCCAAATCGACATCAATTTCTATATCTTTTTTTGAAGGTTATGCTATAATCTTCATTGGATTAAAGGAGATGAATAGATATGCAGGTCATGGGTCGTAATTATAAGGGTAAACACTTAAAGAAGAACCAACTAAAACATGCTAAGTTAACTGGCAAAAAAGTCGTTAGAAACAAAATCGCAAAAAACCAATAAAAAAGGACTCAGTCCTTTTTTTATTCCTTTGTTAAGCCCTTTATTCCTTTATGATCTAAACGGTAAGTTACCCAATCTGACATGGGTTTTGCACCCATAGATTCATAAAATTTCTTAGCTGGATCGTTCCATGTTAGACACATCCAATCCATGCGTTCACAGCCTTTTTCAAGTGCTAGTTTTGCGAGGTATTTAAACACGAATTTGCCATAACCTCGATGGCGATATGCTTCATCAATAAAGAGGTCTTCAAGATAAAGATTTGCTTTACCTAAAAAGGTTGAATAATTATAAAAATAGAGTGCAAAACCAATAGGTGTACCCTGATGTTCAATGATGATTACTTCAGCTTGTTTTTCAATAAATAATGATTTTTCAATATCTGCTGTGGTTGCTGACATTGCATCTTCACATTTTTCATAAATGGCGAGTTTATGGATATAAGATAATATGAGATCTGCGTCTTCAATGGTTGTGCTTCTTAATGTTAATGATGTGTCTTGTGAATGATATAAAATCATGAAAATACCTCCAATTTATTCTATGCTTATTGTACCAAATAAAAGAAGTCTTTGTGCACCAATCTGTGATATAATGCGTAAGAAGGATGTGACAACTGTGATTGTATTAGCAGGTGCTAGCGCAAGTGGAAAAACAGAAATAGCAAAAAAATTATATCAAGCCTATGGCTATACAAAATGTATAACAACAACGACAAGAAATCCTAGAACAAATGAAGTCGATGGTAAAGACTATCATTTTCTAACAGAAGATGCTTTTTTGAAATTAATGCATGAACATGCCTTTTATGAAGTGACATCATACAACGGGTATCACTATGGTATTCAAAAGAAAGATGTCAATGTAGATGGTGTTGTCATCGTTGATCCCAACGGTGCTAATGCGCTCATTGATCAAGCAAAAAATGATGTCTTTGTGGTTTACGTAGAAACCAAAGAAGAAGAAAGAAAAAAACGTATGATTGCACGTGGAGATCATCTGGATCAAGTTTATGAAAGATTGCAACAGGATGCTCATGTATTCAAGCGTGAAAACTTTAAACGTATTGACTTAGTCTTAACCAATGAAGCTCATTCACTCGATGAATTGGCTGAAGATGTCCATCATGCCTATCAAAGTTATTTAAAATATCACCAAATAACTGCATAATGGATATCCTGTGATACAATAAAGTCACATAAGACATGGAGGGGTATATGATGAGAAAAATTCATATGTTAATGTTAGTTCTTTTACTCTTAGTTTTAGTAGGTTGTAGTGCGGATCAAGACGTGATTAATGATCCTAATGAAAATGAGAATCCTGCAGTTATTTTAGCAGATGATGTACCTAACAGAAAAATCATCTACCAAGTGACCATGAGCATTAATGTGATCAATCTTGATGAAGCTATTGATGATTTATCATCACGCCTTGAGTCAGATGAATGGTTTGATCAAGAAACGATTACAGAATCTCAAGCTTACTATGTTATCCGAATTAAGACAGATCGTTTAGATAGTTTTATCAACGGTATTAAAGATGATTATGCCATCAATCGTTATGAGAAAACTGGTACTGATATCTCCTTGCAATATCAAGACAAAGCAAACCGAATTTTGGCAATTGAAGCTCAAATTGATCGATTAAATGATCTATACGCAACAGCTTCTTTATCAGATATGATCGTAATCAACCAACAATTATCAACACTTGAGGTTGAACTTCAGCGTTTAAATGGTGAAATCTTAGTATTTGATAGTTTAGTGGACTATAGCGAAGTGCACTTAACGGTTTATGGAAGTCTTATCGTTACAGAGTCGCCATTTTTTAATCGACTAGGTCATGCATTTTTAACAGGTTTCTCAGCATTTATTGGCTTTTTAGATGGACTTGTCATCGTTATAGCAACCGTCTTACCGTTTGCTATCGTCTTTGGTGGTGGCGGATTAGGTGTTGTTTATCTCGTGAAACGACATAATAAGAAGCTTGACTTGAAAAAACAACTGAAAGATAATGAATCGAAATAGGGGATGTCCCCTATTTTTTTACACTTAATTACTTTGAATATCGAAACATATTGTGGTATCATATGAAAAGAAGTCATATACGATGTGACTAAAAAAGTGAGGAATACATGATGTTAATTGAACCATCCATACGTTCAAATATATTTTTAAACGCACATCCACTTGGATGTCAGAAAACCATTGAAAACTTAATTAAAGAAGTTAAAGAGAAAAAACCGTTTGAAGGGCCTAAAAAAGTGTTAATTATAGGAGGATCCTCAGGTTATGGTTTAGCATCTCGCATCGCATTAGCATATGGTGCTCAAGCTGACACACTTAATATATCTTTTGAAACACCACCTAAAGGAAAAAGAACTGGAACAGCAGGTTGGTGGAATAATATCTATTTCCAAGAGTTTGCAAAAGAGACAAACCATATCCATAAAGACTTTGTGGGTGATGCCTTTTCAAATGAGATGATGAAACAAGTCATCGCATACATTAAAACTACATTTGGCAAACTCGACTTAGTCATTTATTCACTCGCTGCTGGAGCTCGTTTTAATGAGGAGAAAGATGAACTCATTAAATCTAGCATCAAAGCTATCGGTGCACCTGCGATTGGTAAAACGATTGATGTTGCTGAAAAAACTGTAAAAGATCTTGAAATTGGTATTGCTACAGAAGAAGAGGTAAAAGATACAGTATATGTGATGGGTGGATCTGCATGGAAGATGTGGATCGATGCACTCGATCAAGCAAATGTCTTGAATCACCATTGTAAAACCATCTCATACACCTACATTGGTGGGCCAACAACAGATAAGATTTATCGTGGTGGTACATTAGGTAAAGCTAAAGAAGATTTAGAACTCAGTGCTAAAATCATGAATGACATGTTACAAGAAAAATATCAAGGTGAAGCACTGATCTCTTCATCAAAAGCAGTTGTTACTAAAGCAAGTGTCTTTATCCCACAAATGCCCGTTTATGTCTCATGCTTATTTGATGTTATGAAACGACATGGTGTCCACGAATCAATCTTATCTCATACCTATCGCTTATATCAAGATATGGTATACGGTGATCAAAGAATTATTGATGATTTGAAAAGAATACGTTTAGATCATCTTGAAATGGATCCTGAAATTCAAAAAGAAACCATTGATATGATGTTAACCATCAATGATGAGGCTTTATTTAAACTTGATGGAACTAAAATGTTTTTAGAAGAGTTTAATCAGATTCACGGATTTGGACATGAGTCAATCGATTATGACGCTGATGTCAACTTAGAACAATTAGGAGAATTACAACCAGAATAGGGTGCTTAGCATCCTATTTTTATATATAAAATCGCCTAGTGAAGGCGATATGTTCTAATAGGTGTATAAGTTAATTGTCCATCAATCTGATGGCTTAAATATAAGTGAACCTGATCAACAAGGAGTGGATAAGATGGTATCTGGATGTTCATAATTTTTGATATAACAGTCGAAATAGCACGTCTAAAGAGTGTGATATGAGGTTGTAAAGTTTCATTGGCAACGGGGAGTTGACATCTTTTTACAGTGTTGAGTATCGTTTCGAATAGTTCTTGTAAAAGTATAAATTTTCTAGAAGTACCTGCCCACATAATCATGTCGCTAGATTTTTTAAAGTAACCAAGTTGATCAATTGTAATCGAAAAATGGTGATGGTCTCTCATGGCATCTTTTAGGATGAGATCTAAACGATTGATCTGTTCTTCATTCATATCACCGATAAAAACAAAGGTCATATGAAAATTATGTTGATCTGTCATACGATAACGTTCAAGATAAGGTTTGATCAGTTCTTGTTTCTGAACTAACATCTCTTTTAAACCTGAATCAACAGGAATTCCTATAAAAATCCGCATGTCATCACCTCAAAACCATTATAGCATTAAAAAATAGGGCAACGCCCTATTCTTTATGCTCAACAGCTTTGTAACCTAAGCGACTAACTTGTTCAACAATTTTCTTATCGTCAACGAGTGTTTCATCGTATTCAATGTTAATCTTGCTTTCAGATAAGTGTACTTCAACATCAGATACACCTTTTGTTTTTGACAGAAGTTTAGAAATGGCTGTTGAACAGCTGACACAATGCATACCTAAAACATCATATTCTGCTTTTTTCATCATCTCAACCTCCTTACCTTCATTGTCTTATTTTATGTTAAAAAAATCAAATTATTTGCATAATGAATGTTTATCGTTTTTAGATTAGGGATCTCTATGTATAATAGAGATGTGCATGGAGGATTTATGAACAAGAAAAGTCTTTTAATTATTAC
>DAOTHC010000084.1:0-4719 GCA_035447465.1 Acholeplasmataceae bacterium | reverse complement strand
TTTATCTACAGCCTTATAAAGCCATCAAATAACTAGAATGAACTTTATATAAATAGTAAACATTTTGCCATAAGCAAAGCTTTTGAATTAACTTCCTCCATCAAGTATAATGAGAGTGCAAAAACAAGGAGGAATGAATCATGTTATTTAAAGACTATGATCCACTAAAGAAGAAGCAACTCCAAATATTAGACCCTAAAGGCAATATTGTTAAAGCTAATTTAGAACCTAAATTGGACAAAGAAACGCTTCTAAAAATGTACAAAACGATGGCTTTAGGTCGCGTTGCAGATATCAAGGCATTACAATATCAACGCCAAGGACGTATGTTGACCTATCCACCTAACAAAGGACAGGAAGCTGCCCAAGTGGGTGCGATGGCTGCGTTAGAGCCACAAGATTGGTTATCACCAGCGTTTAGAGAATTAAATGCGATGCTTTATCGTGGCGTCAATCTAGAACAAATCTATCTTTACTGGTATGGTAACGAATGGGGTAATCATTTTGATGAAAGCATTCGTGTTTTACCTGTTAACGTCATCATCGGTTCACAGATTAACCACGGTGCTGGATTAGCTTATGCATCCAAAGTACTTAAGAAAAATGAAGTGACGATTGCAACCATCGGTGATGGTGGTACTTCTCATGGTGAATTCTATGAAGGTTTAAACTTTGCATCCACCTACAATGCACCACTTGTTGTCGTTATTCAAAATAACCAATATGCCATCTCAACACCTCGTGCGAAAGCAACAAAAGCTGAAACACTAGCTCAAAAAGCAGTTGCATTTGGTATTCCAGGTATTCAAGTTGATGGTAATGACGTCTTAGCGATGTATGTTGCTACAAAAGAAGCTGTAGATTATGCACGTGCAGGCAATGGTCCTGTCTTAATTGAAGCAGTCACCTACCGTTTAGGTGCGCATACCACATCAGATGATCCAACGATTTATCGTAAGGATGAAGAAGTGAAAGAATGGGAAGCGAAAGATCCACTCATTCGTTTCAAGAAATATTTAATCGATAAAGGATATTGGACTGAAGAAGAAGATCAAAAACTTGAAGAAGAAAACACAGCTTATGTTGGTGAAACATTTAAGAAAGTTGAACAATCAGGTGAAGAAGATCTTATCGATATCTTCCAATACACCTATAAAGAAATGACACCACAGTTAGAAGAACAATATAACTATATGAAAAATTTCTTAGCAGAAAAGGAGGGTAAATAAACATGGCAGTCTTAACATTGTTAGAAGCAATTAACCAAGGTCTTGATCAAAAGATGGCTGAAGATAACAGAGTTGTTGTTTTCGGTGAAGATACAGGCTTTGAAGGTGGCGTGTTTAGAGTAACCGCTGGTCTGCAAAAGAAGTATGGTGTTGATCGTGTATTTGATACACCGATTGCAGAAGCAGCCATCACAGGTAGTGCGATTGGTATGGCGATTAATGGTTTGTTACCAGTTGCTGAAATTCAGTTTGATGGTTTTATCTTCCCAGGATACACTGAAATGGTAACTCATATGGCAAGATACCGTAACCGTTCAAGGGGACGTCACGGATTACCTATCGTTGTTAGATTCCCTGTCGGTGGTGGTATTAGAGCATTAGAACACCACTCTGAATCTGTTGAAACACTATTAGGTCATATTCCAGGACTAAAGGTTGTTATTCCTTCAACTCCATATGATGCGAAAGGGTTATTAATCTCTGCGATTGAAGATCCAGATCCTGTGATTTTCATGGAACCAAAACGTATTTATCGTTCAGGTAAACAAGAAGTACCTGAAGAAATGTATCGTATACCCATTGGAAAAGCTAAAGTTGTCAAAGAAGGTAAAGATATCACTGTTGTTGCATGGGGAGCAATTGTTAGAGAAGTTGAAAAAGCAATGAAACTCCTTGAAGGCGATAACATTGATATTGAACTCATTGACTTAAGAACAATTAGTCCAATCGATGAAGAAACGATTATTAATTCTGTTAAAAAGACAGGTCGTTTTGTTGTGGTTCAAGAAGCTGCAAAGAGTTATGGACCAGGTTCTGAGTTAATCACATTAGTGAATGAAAAAGCATTCTTACATTTAGAGGCTGCACCAGCCAGAGTGACGGGTTTCGATATTACTGTACCGCTTCCCAGAGGTGAACATTATCATTTTGTTCAACCAGAAAGAATCGCTGCTGAAATTAAAAAAGTAGCGAAGTTTTAGGAGGACGATTATGTATCAGTTTAAGTTTGCGGATATCGGTGAAGGTATTCATGAAGGTAAAATTTTAAAATGGCATTTTAAAGAAGGCGACAAAGTCAAAGAAGGCGAAACACTTGTCGTTGTTGAAACAGATAAAGTTAATGCTGAACTTCCATCACCTGTTGATGGAAAAATCGCATCATTAGGCGCAAAAGAAGGCGACACCATTCATGTTGGTGAAGTTTTAGTGACGATTGATGATGGTTCAGCCACTGAAGTAAAGAAAGAAGAACCTAAAAAAGAAGAACTTAAGAAAGAAGCAATTTCTGAAGGAAAAGCTGCTCCAGGTGTTATTGGTGAAATTGAAGTTTCTGAAGAAGTGATGGCATCATCATCTGAACATGCATCATCTAAAGAAAAAGAAAGTACATCACAAAAAGCATTAGCAACACCAGTTGCTCGTCAGATGGCGAAGGATTTAGGTCTTGATATTAACAAGATTACAGGTAGTGGTGAATTTGGTCGTGTCCTAAAAGAAGATATCCAAAAAGCATACGATAACAAGAATCAATCATCTCAACCTACATCATTTAGTGTACCTAAAGTTCAAATCAGTACACAAGGTGATGTTGAAATCGTTGAAATTACGAAGTTAAGAAAAGCGATAGTTAAATCGATGACTTTATCTAAACAAGTGATTCCACATACGGTTTTAATGGATGAAATCATTGTTGATAAACTTGTTGACTTAAGAAATAAAGTCAAAGAACAAGCAGCTGCACAAAATATTAAATTAACTTATATGGCATTCATTATGAAAGCTGTTGTGTTAGCGTTAAAGAAGTTCCCATATTTTAACGCGTCATTTGATCATGAAAATGATCGTATGATCTTAAAGAAGTTCTATAACATCGGTATGGCAGTTGATACAAAAGATGGTCTCATTGTTCCTAATATCAAAGATGCTGATAAGAAGAGTATCTTAGAATTAGCAAGAGAATTAAGAGATGTTGCTGATCAAACGATCTCTAGAACTGTACAACTTCCACAACTTCAAAATGCGACCTTCTCAATTACAAATTTTGGTGCTGCAGATATGGCATATGGTACACCCATCATACCTCATCCTGAAGTTGGTATTTTAGGTGTGGGCAAGATTATGCAGAAACCTGTTGTGATTGATAATGAGATTAAAATAGCAAGTGTTTTACCACTTTCACTCGCGGTTGATCATCGTGTGATCGATGGTGCTGAAGCAGGAAGATTTTTAAATTACATTAAGTCTTTATTAAATGACCCAATGATGTTACTATTAAGTTGAGGTGATGAAGTTGAAGTCATATGACGTTTTAGTTTTAGGTGGGGGTCCAGGTGGGTATGTTGCAGCCATTAAAGCAGCACAACTCGGCGGAAAAGTTGCTTTAATTGAAAAAGAAGTTGTTGGTGGTATCTGTTTAAATCATGGATGTATCCCAACAAAAACACTTTTAAAAAATGCCAAAGTTTACAAAACGATTAAACACGCATCAGAATATGGGGTAGTGTTAGGGTCGGATGTGTCATTTGATTGGTCATTGATGTTAAAAAGAAAAGACAGTGTTGTTAAACGTTTAACAACAGGTGTTTCTGGTTTATTAAAGAAAAATGGTGTTGATGTGATCTCTGGATGGGGTAAAGTCTTATCCAAAAATCAGGTTGAAGTTAATGGTGAAGTGATTGAAACTAAGAACTTAATACTTGCAACCGGTGCATCACCTATTGTTCCACCTATTCCAGGATTAAAGGATGCTTACGAAAAAGAGATTGCTGTAACATCACGAGAACTCTTAAGAATTAAAGAAGCTCCAAAGAAACTCGTGATTATTGGTGGCGGTGTTATCGGTATTGAATTTGCAACCATTTTCTCATCATTAGGATCAGATGTCACCATCATTGAAAAACTAGATGGTATTCTACCGATGATGGATGATGATATCAGAAACCAATATCAAAAGATTTTAAAGCGTGAAGGCATTAAGATTTATGTAAATGCTGAAGTTAAATCGGTTAAAGATCATGAAGTAACTTATCAGCTTGAAGGTAAAGATGAAACCATTGCTGCAGATACCATTTTAGTATCTGTAGGTATGCGTCCAAATTCAGCTGGATTAGAAGTTCTTAATCTAAAGATGGACCGTGCTGCAGTGGTTACCGATGAACATTTAGAAACCAGTGTTAAAGGTGTATATGCCATTGGTGATCTCAACGGTAAATACATGCTTGCGCATGTTGCATCTGCAGAAGGTATTGTTGCTGCTGAATACATCATGGGTAAGAAAGATGCACATATGCGCTATGATCGCGTTCCAAATGCTGTATATGGTTCACCTGAAGTTGCTTCTGTCGGTATGACCGAAAAAGAAGTTAAAGAAAAAGGTCTAGCTTATAAAGTTTCAACTTTCCCACTACAAGCAAGTGGTAAAGCATTAGCTGATAATGAGAAAGATGGTTTTGTTAAACTGATTGTCTCTGAAAAGTATAAAGAAATCTTA
>DAOTHC010000083.1:0-4734 GCA_035447465.1 Acholeplasmataceae bacterium | reverse complement strand
TTTCAATGTTTACACTTCCTTTATTAATAATGATTGAATAAGTTGATAACTTGATACAATATCATCACCTGTTACACCTTCAAAAATAAGGTAAGCATCAGGTGTTTTTTCTTTAATAAGTTTAATGATTTTTGGATAATCCATAAGTCCTTGACCTAGCCCTACTTGAACTAACCGATTATCTTGAATGACGAAATCTTTTAGGTGAAAAATAACAATTTGATCACCGAATAAATCGATAGCCTCATCTAAAATAGTCATCCGTTCATCTACATTTCCGATATGTAAGTAATTAAATAGATCAACAATAACTTTGACATGTGGACTGTGAATGCGGTCAATGATATCTTTAAGGCGTTTAGGCGAATAAGCAACGTGTTGATATGCACCTTCAATCGCAACAAAAACGTTAAGTTTCTTTGCTTCATCTGTAAGTTCACGAAACACTTCAACAACACGATCCATCGCTTCATCTGTATGATTTTTGGGATGCAATGTCCAAGGACTACCTTGATAAGAACCTGTCTCACTTCCCACATATGAAGTTCCTAAATGAGATGCGATCTCTAAATGTTTTTTAAAATATTGAATCCCATCCCTCACTTCTTTTTCATCGGGATGAACAGGATTAAAATACGCACCTAACATCATGATATATGGCTTTACAAAAGCATTTTTAATCACATCTAAATGATCAAAAGGAGCATCATCTAACAATGCTTTTTTGATGACAAGTTGAACACCATCAAATCCTAGATCATCTATTTTGGATGCTAACTCTTTTGCATGATACTTCCCAACGTCGTGTGCTCTAATACCTAACTTATTCATTAAAACTTCCTAAATAACCAAGTTTACGAGAGATACGTTCTGCAATGCTGACAAAGTCTATTGCAACACTTTCACGTTCGCTACCATCACCTGCGAGATCGGATGCCACAATGACACCAACCACGCGGTTTTCAAAGTTCCAAACTGGAGCTGCTAATGTGCAAATATGACTGTTATCTTCTAGATTTGAGTAAATATAGCGCATCTTTTTAATGTGTTCAAATTGAGGCAAATTAGGGTTTCTCACCGCACGATCAAAGACAGCATAACATTGACCAATTGGAGTGTTTTCAAAATCACGAGATACACTTCCAATTTCTTGTGGTGTTACAATCTTTGAACTTGAAGGTTGATATTTATAAACATAAACGATTTTGTCATTAATACGCTTTGTAATAAAAGCTGTACGACCATAACGATCTGCAAAATCTTTAAGTTCATATTGTGATGCTTCAATCAGATTCGAATTCTTCGTATAAACAGATCCAATCGCAAACATCTTAGAACCAATCACATAATTCTTTAATCTTGGATCTTTGTAATAAATGGCATCTGCACGATAAAGTGTCTGCAAAAAATCATAGACGGTTGCTTTAGGAATATCTAACATGCGGTATATCTGTCCTAAGGTTAAACCTTCATCATGTTTTGCAATAAGTTCTAAAATTTGTAAAATTCTTGATACTGTTCGATTATCTTTCATCGTTGTACACGTCCTGACTGATCTCCTTGGGCGAGTGCTTTAACTTCTTGTTCACTGACAAGGTTAAAGTCGCCTGGAATCGTATGTTTAAGTGCTGAAGCTGCTACTGCAAATTCAATAGCTTCCTGTTTACTTTCTTTAAGTAATCCATGAATAAGACCTGCTGAGAAGGAGTCCCCACCACCAACACGGTCAATGATAGGTTCGATCATATATTTTTTAGATTGATAGAATGATGTGCCATCATAGAGCAGTGCACTCCATCCATTTTTGGTTGCTGAGTACGATTCTCTTAGGGTTGTTGCAATCATCTTAAAGCCAAATTCATCTTTCATTTCTTTAAAGATAGTTTTATAGGATTCGATATCGAGATGACCTGAAGAGATATCAACGTGTTTTGGCTTAAAGCCTAAGACGAGTTCTGCATCTTCTTCATTACCAATACAAACGTCAACATAAGCCATGAGAGGTTTCATCACTTGTTGAGCTTGTTCAGGTGTCCATAATTTCTTACGATAGTTTAAATCGACTGAAACGGTAACACCTTGTTTTTTAGCTTCTTTAAGTGCTGCTAAGGTTAAGTCTGCTGCTTGCTGACTTAATGCAGGTGTTATACCTGAAAAGTGGAACCAATCGGTATCTTTAAAGATGGCTTCAAAATTGAACTCATCTTTTGATGCACATGCAATGGCAGAACCTGCGCGATCATAGATCACTTTAGATGGTCTCATGGAAGCACCAGTTTCTAAATAGTAAATCCCAATGCGATCACCACCACGAACGATGTAATCATCTTTGACATGATAGCGTGTCAATTGATTAACAGCTGCTTGACCGATTTCATGCTTAGGTAGTTTACTAACAAAATATGCATCATGACCAAATTGTGCTAAGCTGGCAGCAACATTGGCTTCACCACCACCAAAGACAATATCAAAGGTATCAGTTTGTATAAAACGGGTTTGCCCAGGTGTTGATAATCTGAGCATAATCTCCCCTAATGTAACGATTTTAGCCATAACTTTCTCCTCTAAGTGTTATTAGTGTTTTAGTTTAGCATCGTGAAATGCTTTAACAAAAGCTTTAGCATTCTGTTTAACGCCTTCATAGTCCTGTTTTTTAGCAGGACCTGTAAGTTCTCCACCGACACCAACTGCAACCACACCAGCTTTAACCCATTCATCAATATTAGAAAGGGAAACGCCACCGGTTGGCATGATGTTAGCTTGTAAAAGAGGTCCTTTAACGGCTTTAATATAACTTGGACCAAAGGCACTACCTGGGAAAAGCTTAATGATATCTACACCATATTCCATGGCTGTGATCATTTCAGTGACCGTTAAGCAACCTGGCATATATGGGATTTGGTATCTGTTACATAACATGGCTGTTTCTTTTTGAAAACCGGGACTTACAATATAGGTTGCACCACTTAAGATAGCTATTCTAGCTGTTTCACTATCCAAAACTGTGCCAGCACCAATGATGAGCTCTTCTTTTGTAAATGTTTGTGCAAGAGTCTTAATGACCTCATCAGCATGGGGTACAGTGAAAGTAACTTCGATGGCAGGTAGACCTCCATCGATACACGCTTGTGCAATTCTAATAGCTTCTTCTTTTGTTTCTGCTCTAACGACTGCAACAACACCAACATCTGTGATGCGTTTAATAACGTCATATTTTCCCATATCTCTACATTCCTTTCATATGAATGTTTATTATTTTATTTCATTGTCTATCTATTCATACATATATATTATATGATGTACGAAATGATTATTCAATGCTCGACTTACGCTTCTTCAAATTCTTTGACATTTTCGATAACGAGTGACTGTCCAATTGGCTTAACGACCTTCACATCTTTCAGTTTAACCCGGTTCACAAAACGGAACTGTAAACCTTCACCCTTCATCTTATCGATATAACTCATCATCGCGGGAAACTCAGGTGTTGGGTTTTCGGCATACGTGAAAGTGATATCTTCTAATGTGATAGATTCAATCGGTTGTTCAGGTAATCCATAAAAGAAACCTGCTGCGGCATGTACATTCATACATGTCATGTGTTTAAACGTAAACGATCCTAAATAAGGTGTACGATCATCAACTGGGTGAACATCCTTGCTGTAGACATACGGTGTTTTACCATCATCATCACAGAAATAATACATGTTCATGACAAGTGGTGTTAACACATCTTCCATAATGATATTTTCAAATGTGATCCCATCAATGATTCCTGATTTGCCACGGCCACGTCGTGTCTTGATACGAAGTCCACGATCGGTTTGTTTAAAGTAGCACTGTGTCACTGAAAGGTCTTTAATACCACCACTCATTTCACTACCTAAGACAACGGCACCATGGCCATATGCCATCATACAATTTCTTACTGTCATATTTGATGTGGGCTTTTGATACTTCATACCCATTTCAAATTTACCTGATTTTATCGCAATACAATCATCACCCACAGAAAAATCAACACCAATCACATTGACGTGATCACATGATTCTGGATCACATCCATCGGTATTAGGTGAATCTTTAGGACTGATGATCTTCATATCGATGAAATCAATATAAGATGAGAAATAGGGGTGTAAGTTCCATGAAGGTGTGTTTGTGACGGTCACACCTTGCATACCAATATGTTTTGAGTTAGATAAGAAAACTCCCTTAGGACGCCATGCGCCACCACGCATGACTTTGTGGTTAACCCACCAGTCAGAAAGATGAGCTTGTTCATCAATGATACCTTCACCTATGATTTTGACATCTTCAACTTCAAGACCTGTTATAATCGATGCGTATGTTGGTGCAGGATGACAGTGATAAATCCAATATCAACCATCAAACGATTGGTCAAGGGGTAGCGCTTTCACTTAATAGTAAGCAAAGCTACATAGAAAACTGTCAACTGATTGGTCATCAAGACACCCTTTTTGTGGGACCACTTCCGCGTGATCTTAATGAACGTTATGATCACTTCTTACCCTTTGAAGAACGAGGTGACGAGATCACTCATCATCATTTTAAATCATGTCTTATTCAAGGCGATGTTGATTTCATCTTTGGTAGTGGCACCTCACTTTTTGACAAGTGTCATATTGAAGCAACTGCCAAAGGTTACATCGCAGCACCATCAACGTATCAAGAATTTCCATATGGTTTTGTTTTCTATCAATCACTTATTGA
>DAOTHC010000082.1:0-4740 GCA_035447465.1 Acholeplasmataceae bacterium | reverse complement strand
GGATAAGTTGCTGTTAATAAAGCCTACTTCAACCCAAATATCCCAACTGAAGAATCATTTACAATGCCTTATAAATGGGGAACTCGTGGTAAAGTGGTTGCTACAAAACCTCTCAATTATCAAGGTAAATTAATCGAAGATTTCTATCTTGTTTTCAAAGATGGCAAAGTAGTTGAACACGATGCTAAGAAAGAAAAACAAGCACTTGATAACTTACTTGATACGGATCAAAATAGCCGTTATATTGGTGAAATCGCATTAATTTCGCATGATTCACCTATTTCAAATACAAACATCTTATTCTTAAATACACTCTTTGATGAAAATGCATCATGTCACATGGCACTAGGACGTGCGTATCCAATGAATGTGAAAAATGGTGTTAACACACCTATTGAAGAATTAGAAAAGATTGGTTATAACAATTCAATGGTCCATGCAGACTTTATGTTTGGATCAGAAGATATGGAAATTGTTGGGCTTACACAAGACGGTAAAGAAGTCCAAGTCTTTAAGAACGGTAATTTTGTCATCTAATTAACTTTAAAATGCCATTTTTTGGCATTTTTTTATACAAGGAGATATTATGGAAGATATGACGCGCGATCTATTTCTAGAATTTAAGTATCTATCAAATCTACAAACCAATGATCAACAAAACAGGCTTGCCTTCTTGGTTGCAAAAGCACAGGAAAAGAAAAACGAGTATACCTATGACTTATGGGAAAGCGATGGTCTTAAACATAAAAAATGTGTATCTTTAAAAACAAAGAGTTCATTCCTTTTTGAATCAGAACACACATTACTTTTTGCATATGAAAAAACAAAAGCAGAAGAAAAAAGGGTAAAGGATGAAAAATATACGATTTATTATCGTTACAATATCCAAACTGAAAAACTAGAAAAAGCATATGAATTTCCTTTTCCTGCAACCATAGTTAAAGTTCTCAAGGGTCAATTACTCCTTAAGAGTATGTTAACCTCTGAACAGCATCACCTTTATCTTGATCAACAGGAACTTAGAAAAAAGTTTATTCAGCAGGATAAAGACAATCAATTATACGAAGACATCAATGAAATCCCCTTTTATTTCAATGGTTCTGGTCATATTGCTAATAAAAGACAACAACTCTTTTTATATGACATTGAAATTAAAACGATCAAACCACTTGTGGATCCTGATTTTAATGTAGGTATCGTCAAAATATCTGAAGATCTTAAGCATATCTACTATACAGGATCCGAAATGAAAGGAATTAAACGTTTAACGACACACATTTTCTCTTATCATATCGACACCCATGAAACAGATATTTTGTATCATGAAGATGATTGCAGCGTGTCCAACCTATACTTAATCAATCATCATATTATTGTTGCTGGTACAGACATGAAAGATTTCGGTATCAACCAAAATCCAGATTTCTTTGTATTAAAACATAAGAAACTTGAACTCTTAACCATTTACCGAGGTAGTATCGGTAACTCGGTAGGTAGTGATGTCAGATTGGGTGAAGGCAAAAAAGATGTTGTTATTGGTGACAAATTATTCTTTATAGCAACCGTTGATGATCATACTGAAATTCATTCACTAGACTTAAATGGAACCATCAAAATGGAATTTCAATTCAATGGTGCTCTTGATAGTCTTTGCTATGCTAATCAACAGTTTTATGCAATTGGTCAATATCGCCAAAAGCTTCAAGAAATGTATCAATTACATATGGAAGAAAACAAACAGCTTCAATTGACCCGTTTCAATCAAAGCATCATGAAAAATCGCTATGTCGCATCACCAAAAGAAATCATTGTCAAAGGGCAAAATCATGTTGTTAAAGGATTTATCCTTTACCCTAAAGATTTTAAACCTAATCAGAAATATCCTGCAATACTTGATATCCACGGTGGACCTAAAACAGTTTATGGAAAAATCTATTATCACGAAATGCAATATTGGGCTAATTTAGGGTATTTCGTGTGTTATGCGAACCCAAGAGGTAGTGATGGAAAAGGGGACGCTTTTGCAGATATTAGAGGAAAATATGGCACAATCGATTATGATGACCTCATGGCATTCACCGATCAAGTCATTGCTAAAACACCTCAAATTGATACGAAGAACTTTTATGTAACAGGTGGATCTTATGGTGGCTTTATGACTAACTGGATCGTAGGTCACACAGATCGATTCAAAGCTGCTGTTACACAGCGCAGTATTTCAAATTGGCTGTCATTCCATGGGACATCAGACATTGGTTTTTATTTCTCAAAGGATCAAACAGCAGGTCATCCACTCACGGATATGGATTTACTCTACGAACAATCGCCTATTAAGTATACAAAACAGGTGAAAACGCCGTTATTATTTATTCATTCAGATAATGATTATCGCTGTCCAATCGAACAAGCTATGCAGTTTTTCACATTGCTTAAAGAACAGGGCTTGGATACTAAATTCATCTGGTTTAAGGGTGAAACACACGAACTTTCACGTAGTGGAAAACCACAAGCTAGAAGAAAGAGATTAACCGAAATAACAACATGGTTTCAATCACATCAATCATAAATGATATCTATATTTTTTAAAAAAATTGTGGTACAATAATATCAAGTTCAAAAAAGGGGGTATAAAATTATGTGGTGGGATTCGATGAGTGCCTTAGAACAGGTACTATTTGTCCTCGCATCAAGTTCAACAGCGATTATGATCATATTTCTAGTGATGCTCTTGCTGGGTTTTGATACCGATGAATTTGATGGTATAGGAGATCCAGACGTCGATTTTGACGGTATCAATGATGATCCATTTACAGGAATAGCTGGATTGAAGATTTTAACATTAAGAAATGCGTTAGTCTTCTTAGCTATTGGTTCTTGGGTTGCGTTTTTACTTGTGGAAAGTCTTGGCGTATGGTTAGGGATTATCCTTGGCTTAGTCGCTGGTATGATTGCTGCATTTTTACAAGCATTAGCCTTTAGGGCAACATTAAAGCTTGAATCAGCAGGCAACCTGGACTACAGTAACGCTATTGGGAAAAAAGGAACAGTTTATATAAGAATTCCCCATAGTCGTAGTGGCAAAGGGAAAGTATCAATCCTCGTTCAAGAAAGATTGACCGAAATTGATGCAGTTACAGATGAAAAGGAAGATATTTTGCCAAAAACATCTGTTGAGGTTGTTGGGTTACTCGATTCAGCAACGTTGATTGTTAAATCTAAATAAAGGAGAACTTGAGAATGTTTAATGTATTAGCTAATCCTGCGGGAATCTTTGGCGTTATTGTTGCCATCGTTGTAGTTGTATTTTCATTTCTTGTCTTCGTTGTATCACGCATTAAGAAGTGTCCATCAGACAAGATTTTAGTTATTTATGGTAAAGTTGGTTCCAATAATGATGGAACGAATAAATCAGCAAACTGTATTCATGGTGGTGCTAAATTTGTTTGGCCATTCTGGCAAGCTTATCAGTTCCTTGATTTGACACCTATGTCCATTCAAGTTGACTTAACAAATGCACTATCTCGTCAAAATATTCGTATTGACGTTCCATCACGTTTCACCGTTGGTATTTCAACTGAAACTGGTGTTATGCAAAATGCCGCAGAACGTCTATTAGGTTTAAAGATGGTTGAAATTCAAGAACTAGCAAAAGATATTATTTTTGGTCAATTACGTCTTGTCATTGCAACCATGGATATTGAAGAAATCAATACCGATAGAGATAAATTCTTAGAAGCTGTCTCCGGTAACGTAGAAACAGAACTTAAAAAGATCGGTTTACGTTTAATCAACGTTAACGTCACCGATATCAATGATGAATCTGGTTATATTGAAGCACTTGGTAAAGAAGCAGCAGCTAAAGCTATTAACGATGCGAAAAAGACTGTTGCTGAAAAGAACAGAGATGGTTCGATTGGTGAAGCTAATGCCTTGAGAGACCAAAGAGTTCAAGTAGCTGAAGCGAATGCTAAAGCAATCGAAGGTGAAAATACGCAATTAGGATTCATTTCACAAAGTAATGCATCACGTCGTGAAATTGAAGCCGAATCACTAAGAAAAGCAATGACTGCTGAAAAAATTGCAGCAGCAAAAGCATTAGAAGATGCATATGTTGCAGAACAAACAGCCGAACTTGCACGTGCGACTCGCGAAAAAGCAACGCTTGAAGCCGATGTCATTGTTAAGTCTGAAATTGAAAAACAAAGACGTGTGATTGAAGCCGAAGCACTTGCTGAAGAAATTCGTAGAAAAGCGCGTGGTGAAGCCGATGCGATATTCGCTAAACTCGAAGCTGAGGCGCGTGGTAACTTTGAAATTCTATCAAAACAAGCTGAAGGCTTTAAGCAAATTGTTAATTCAGCTGGTGACAATCCAGATGCAGCCGTCAAGTTATTAATTGCTGATAAGTTAGAAAACTTAGTTAAAGTTCAAGTTGAAGCGATTAAGAATCTTAAATTTGATAAGATCACAGTTTGGGATAGCGGTTCTAAGGATGGTTCATCATCTACAGCTAATTTTGCATCATCACTCTTTAAATCCATTCCACCTATGAAAGAATTATTTGATATGGCTGGTATGGAACTTCCTAAATATTTAGGAACTGATAAAGTTGAAGAAATGAAAGAAGAAACAAAAGAATAGTTTTAGAAATACCCCGTTTGGGGTATTTTTTTTCAAAAAATATCGCTTTAAGCCAATAAAAGAACATCTCTAATCGTATAATAGATGTAAGGAGGCTTT
>DAOTHC010000081.1:0-4794 GCA_035447465.1 Acholeplasmataceae bacterium | reverse complement strand
TCATTTTTAAACCCATCAGGGAATAATGGACGAATAGGACGATCAATTAAACGTGAAGTTAATGTTTCGTGTTCAGAAGGACGACCTTCTCTTCTTAAAAATCCACCTGGGATTTTTCCTGCTGCATAAAGCTTCTCTTGATATAAAACCATAAGAGGGAAGAAATCTTGTGTAGAAGCTTCACTTTTTGCTGTTACAACGCTTAATACTGTAGAGTCACCATAGGTGATTAAAGCTGAACCAGCGGCTTGCTTGGCAACTTCACCAATTTCAACGGTAAGGGCTCTACCACCTAACGTTGTTGTGTAAATCTTTTTGTTCATGATATAAAATCTCCTTCATTTTATATGTCTATTTTTTCTTTTCATAGCCTTAATAATGATACCACAAAAACGTATGAAAGTATAGGAAATAAAAAAAAAGTCGCTTTCGCAACCTTTTTATCGACGGATACCTAACTTAGTGATGAGTTCTTGGTAACGATTAACGTCTTTATTACGCAAATAATTGAGTAAACGACGTCTTTGACCAATCATCAAGTAAAGACCACGACGTGAATGGAAATCATGGGAGTGAACTTGAAGGTGGCCATTTAACTGATTGATTTGTTCAGTTAAGACAGCGATTTGGACTTCAGGAGAACCTGTGTCGCCTTCTTTGGTTGCATATGCCTTGATGATTTCATTCTTCTTTTCTTTCGAAAGTGCCATTGTACTAATTCCTTTCTCGTATAACTAAAGATGAGGTTGGCGTTCCATTCATCCTTGTTACCGCCTTTATTATTTTAGCATTTATTTTATAAAATGCAAGATAAACCCTTAAATTTTTACAAATTGATCCACATTCACAACAAACACAGTTGCTCCACCAACTTCTACTTCAATAGGAAGTGCAGAGAATGAACCAAATTCATTCACGATGGTGTTAGGAACAAGTTTTGTACGCTTCTTACTGTGTGCTTCAATGATATCTAATGCTTGAGGTACTTTCTCATCGTTGACACCAATCATAAATGTGACATTACCAGCTCTTAAAAAACCACCTGTCGTAGAGAGTCGCGTTGAGAAAAAATGATCCTTAACTAATGCTTTTTGAACCTTGTTTGCATCATCATTTGATACGATGGCAATAATCAGTTTCATACATTCATCTCCTCTTCATCATTATTATATCATATCTTCTTTTAGATGATAAGTTTTCTAACTGCAGTTTCATCTTTTTGGAGTTGTTCAATCAGTTCTTTTTTATTTCTGAATTTAAGTTCTTGACGCAAGTAATGCATAAACGTAATATCGATGGTTTTACCGTAGATATTTTGATGGAAATCTAAGATATAAATCTCTAGACGCTTCTCAAAACTATAGTTAAGTGTCGGGTTATTTCCAATATTTGCCATACCGTGATATGTTTTATCATCAATTTTCACTTTGACATAATAAACACCACTTTTAGGCAAATAATAGTTATCATAATCGATATTTGCAGTTGGATAACCTAGTTTATGACCGATCTTATTGCCGTGAACCACAACACCTTTGATATCATAGTGTCTGTTCAGTAATTTTCTAGCTGAACTTAAGTCTCCCATGGAAAGAAAATCTTTAATGTAGGTCGTTGAAACACGTGTGTGATTGTAAACTAAATCTTCAACAACATCAACAAAAAAATATTTCTTTAAATCAGCAATCGTGCCTTCGCCACGATAAGCAAATCTGGCATCACGACCTATCACGATACGTTGAACATGAAGAGATCGTAAAAAGGCGATGAATTCATCCACATTTAAACTAGCAAATGCTTGATTAAACTCAACGATAAACGCATAATCAAGAGGATAGCGACTGAAAAGATCAATCTTGTCACCTTTTTGAGTCAATGTGCGAAAGGGTTGTTTGCGTAGCACAGATGAAGGATGCGGGTCAAATGTCATGACAGCATGTTTGGTATCACGATAGGATAAAACACGTTCGATTAACTGTTGATGACCTAAATGAAGACCATCAAAATTACCAATAGTCATCGTTATAGCTTCTTTATTTTGTATTAAGTGATAGGGTGCGGAAATAATCTTCATATAAACCTCTAAAAGATGATGACTGGTCGATAATGGTACATATCATTAACCGTGTAATATGCAATCATGTTGCCATCTTGATTTTTAACAATAAAAGGCTGATCGGTCTCAATTTGTCTTTCATCCAAATAGACACCATTTTTAACTAATTTAATCATGTAATCATTTAAAACAATGGATGGTGTATTTCTAAAATATGTTTCTAAAGTGACAACATCATCTAACGTGACATGTTCCATCGTTTTGGCTTGTGCGATATGATAAGATCCAACTTGAAGACGTCTCAGACGAGATAGAGCACCTAATGTTCCTAATCGTTCTGATAAGTCAACTGCTAAACTTCTGATATATGTTCCTTTTGAAACATGGGCATAAAAGTCCATTTGTAACTGACCATCATAAGATAATAGTTCGAATTGATGAATATCAACTAAACGTTTTTCACGATCAATCTCATCACCACGTCGTGCGATGTCATATAGTTTTTGTCCATTGACTTTGAGTGCGGAATACATCGGGGGTAACTGTTCATAAGATCCTAAAAAGCTTTGCATCGTGTTTTTAATCTGATGTTCACTCAATGTGGGATGATCTTTTTTCATAACCTTGCCTGTCGTATCATACGTATCATAATGACTTCCAAATACCAGTGTTCCTTCATATGCCTTATCCAAATCAGAAAAGAGATAGGCAAGCTTCGTGGCCTTACCTAAACAGAGAATTAAAAGGCCACTTGCAAAGGGATCAAGCGTGCCGGTATGACCAACTTTATCAAGTTTAAATTGACGTCTTATTTTTGCGACTACATCGTGTGATGTCAAGCCAACTGGCTTGTCGATGAAAAGAAATCCATCCATCAAATCACCCCTATATATTATACCGTATCAGACCTAAAAAAGGAAATAAAAAAAGCACTTGCGTGCTTTTACTTAAATTGGTTCATCCAAGCCTGAACTCTTTCCTTTGGTTGATAACCAGATTGGCGGTCAACTTCTTCACCGTCTTTATAAAGAACAACCGTTGGAACGCTGCGGATACCTGCTTCAATCGCTTGATTTCTAAATAAATCGATATCGACACGATAGAATTTCGCATCTGTCATTTCTGTGCTGATTTGTTCTAAGACTGGCTTTAGCATCTTACATGGTCCACACCATGTTGCAAAATACTGTACAACCACTAAACCTTGTTGTCCAATAACATCTTGATAATTTTGTCCTTGATAGTCAATCATTAAATTTTCCTCATTTCTTTATTATTTTCACTTTGTATTATATATGTAAATCTTTAATATTTCAAGGGGTATGCACTTATTTAAGTGTGATAATTGTTACACCATTTAATCCTTCGCCTTCACCACCATAACGGTGTGAAGTGATATAAGGTGAATATTTAATATATTCATAAACTGCTTTTCTTACAGCACCACTACCAAACCCATGAATAATTCTTAAAGTTGATAATCCTGATAACATCGCACGATCTATAGCTTGATCGAGTGCTTCTTTGACTTCTTCATAGCGAAATCCTCTTAAATCTAGCTCTAAGTTAGCTTTTCTAACAGGAACATCTGATGATTCTGCTTTTTTCTTTCGAGTGATTTTTTGAGGAGATTTGATCGGTTTTTCTTTTCTAAGGTCTGATTTTTTAAACGTTAAATCAAAGTTGCCAAAGATAACTCTGATCTGATCATCTTTGATACCCACAACTTTACCATACTGTTGGTAAGATACAATGAAGACATCATCGCCTACTTCGATATCATCTTTGATACGTAAACTATCATCGTTATCGACTGTTTGATTGATCTGGTATTTGATTTGAGCAATTTCTGGATTTGTCAGATGTTTTTTTGATTGAAGATCTCTTAAGATTTCTTTGACATCCTCTTGAAGTTTCTGCCATTTGAGTTCTTCACGCTCTTTAATCTTATCAACGATGGCGTCTTGTTCTCTTAAAAGCTTTTCTTTTGCAGATTGATACTGTGTCTTTTCAGATTTAGCTTCTTCAAGTTCTTTGGCAACACGTTCTTTCTCATGTTCGAGATAGACCATTTCATCATTAAGTTTTTCCATGATTTTTGCTAAATCGGTTTGTCTACCTTGATAAATATGTTCAGCATCTAAAACAACTTCTTCTTGCAAGCCTAGGCGTCTCGCAATTAAAAATGCATGTGATGAACCTGTTGTTCCCATCTGAAGATAATAAAGTGGCTTTAAGCTAAGTTTATCAAAAGCAACAGATGCAGTTGCCATATAAGGCTTTTCATATGCATAGGATTTGAGTTCTGAATAATGGGTGGTCACCATCATACGAATATCATATTGCGTTAATCGATTTAAGATGGCCATCGCTAAGGAGACACCTTCATTGGGGTCTGTCCCACTACCAAGTTCATCGAGTAAGATAAGTGAACGATCGGTCACATCTTTGATCATACCGATGATTTTGGTGAGGTGTGAGGAGAATGTTGAAAGTGATTGTAAAATGGATTGTTCATCCCCAATATCTGCAAACACTTGATCAAAAATAGCAACATGACTCATCTCAGATGCAGGTATGAGTACACCTACTTGCGTCATTAATGTTAACAAACCAACTGTTTTTAATGCCACTGTTTTACCACCTGTATTAGGTCCAGTAATCAGTAATGTTTTAATGTTATCATTTAGTTCTACATGAATAGGTACTGCAGTTTTTAAGTCTAAAAGTGGATGTTT
>DAOTHC010000080.1:0-4798 GCA_035447465.1 Acholeplasmataceae bacterium | reverse complement strand
ACCGATTCCGCAGTGAGAATAACACATCTACCAACCAATATTGTCGTAACATGTCAAAATGAGCGCTCTCAACTTAAGAATAAAGAACAAGCGATGCATGTTTTAAAAGCAAAGTTGATGCAAGAAGAAATTAGAAAACAAGAAGAAACATTAAAGAGTATCAAAGGTGAACAAAAGGATATTGCCTGGGGTTCACAGATCAGATCATACGTCTTTCATCCTTATCAAATGGTTAAAGATCTCAGAACCAATTATGAAGTTGGTCAAGTTGATCTTGTCATGGATGGTGAACTTGATGGATTTATCAATGCTTATTTAAAAGCGGGTGAATCACATGAATAAAGCAAAACTACGTGAAATTTTAGAAATTACAGCAGGCGTTATTGTTATGTCTGCCGGTTTCTATTTTTTCTTATTACCTTTAAATTTAATTATTGGTGGTGTCATGGGGGTTGCTGTTATTTTTCAAAACCAAATTCCTGTATCGTTATTCATGTACATCGCCAATTTCTTATTGTTAATGCTCGGATGGATAGTATTAGGCAAAGTCTTTTTTGTTAAAACAGCTTATGCAACACTCTTATCACCAACCATCATTTGGATCTTAGAAAAAACGATACCAGCTGATTACTTTATGAAGTTTATGACTGAATCACCTCTTTTAATCGGTGCAGCTTTTGGAGGTATCTTCTTAGGTATTGGTCTTGGTGTTGTCATTCGTAATAATGCAACAACGGGTGGCGTTGATGTCATTCAAAACATTATGCATAAATATTTACATATGTCATTTTCAACAGCGATGTATATCACCGATGGTGCGATTATCTTAATTGCGATGATCATCAATTTCCAACTTGGATTATATGCTGTAGGTTCCATGATTATCAGTGGTCTTTTAATCGATCGTTTATCGATTGAAGGAACAGCAGGTTATACCGTCTTTATTGTGACAGATCATCCTGATTTGATGCAACAAAAGATTTATGACCGCTTAGAAAGAGGCATTACCAAGATGAAAGTCATTGGCGGTTACTCGAAACAAGAAAAGGAAATGATTATTTGTACGGTTGACCGTGCACAACTCTATATCTTCAAGCACATCATTAAAAATACTGATCCTAAAGCATTCACATTTGTCACCAAGACAAAAGAAGCTCTTGGTGAAGGTTTCTCGAGGGAGGGAGCAAAATGGTAAGTAAAAAGATAGGAATTCTCTTTTTCATCAGTGTGATTTTAGCCTTCTTTTCTGGCTATTTTGTTGAGCGTGTACTACCATCATCACCAACATCAAACAATGATGATATGTTTACCTATATCATAGAATCTTTTAACAATTATTACTACTATGATATTGACTCCGCAGAAGTTCATGAAGCTTTCATTGCCAATATGGAAGCAACTATTCAAAAGATTGGTGAACTCAATGATGATCCTTACACAAGATTACTTGCAGTTCCTTTAGAATCAGGTGATACCGATGAAGAAAGATTTACAGGCATAGGTATCAGTTTCTACTTTGAAGATGATTTGACATTGCGTGTCACTGATGTTTATCGTGACGGTGGTGCTTATTTACATATTTATCCTAACGATGTCATCGTGGGCGTTGTTGAAGATACAGTATCGACATATTTTAATACACTTAAATATGATCATGAAGTTTTAGATTTAATCACTGGTAATTTAGGTGATGAGAAGACGTTTATCGTTTTAAACCCCGATGGAGATGAAGAAGAAGTCACAATCACATATCAAGAGATTTCAACACCAACCGTCTCTTCGGTTGATCTAGGTGAATCAGATATTGCATATATCAAAATTAGACGTTTTTCAGGAGCTAGCGAAAGTACAGTAGGAACAGCATCTGTTTTTCAAACGACACTCAACACACTTGAACAAACCATTTTAACCGATGAAACAAAAACCTTAATTATCGATTTAAGAAATAACCCAGGTGGTGCACTCTCTGCACTTCATAACCAAGGATATCAATCCTTGTTACCTGGTATTACCCAACAATTACTTATAAGAAACTTAGAAAAACCTCTTTTCACTATGATTCCAAGAACGAATGAAGTTCAGTCCTTTTATGGTGGTTTATCACAAGCTAAACCATATGACATTAAGGTGCTCATCAACGAACATTCAGCATCAGCATCAGAAGTTTTAGCTGCTGCACTGAAGACAATTGGTGGTTATGAACTCTATGGAAGACCTAGCTATGGTAAAGGTGTTTATCAAAATCAGGTTGCTTTAGGTGTTATTAACAATGTTAGATATTACTTAGTTTATACCGAAGGCGAATGGTACTATGGTGATCAACTGAACGTCAGTGATAACCCACTTGATGTTAATCTTATTAATCCTACAGGTATTAAAAACATCAATATGCCTTTATATGCTGGTGAAATGTCATTTGATCACGTGTATGCAAGTTTAGCTAACTATCAAGCATTCTTAAATATCTATTATGGCTTAACTGATGAAGCAAAACTTAGAGAAGATGGCTACTTTGATCAAAAAACAAAAGACATCGTGGCACAATTCAACGTGGAACATGAGTTATCAGGTGATGCGATCACCATCGATACAGCACATCAGATCTATATACGTTATATTGAAATGATGAATAACATCACCTATGATGATGAACTTCAAACGCTCATTTCAGAGATTAAATCAAGCTAATGGATAAAATCATTTTAGAGATCAAAAAGAAGAAAAATCACATCGATGTCTCTTTTGATGATGAAGTGATACCTGTTGAACCAGAATTGATGATTAAGTACCACATCACCATAGGTAAAACGATCACACAGGAAGACTATCGTGAGCTTATTAAAGAAAATGCTGAACTATCATCACTTCGTGAAGGTTTAAAGGCATTAAAAAAGATGATGACCATTCAGGAGATGAAAGAACATCTGACAACCAAAGGTTATCAAGCACCTGTTGTTCAAACAACACTTAAAAAGCTCATTGAAAGACATTATCTTGATGATCTTCAGTATGCAAATATGTATGTCAACATGAAGAAACATCAAGAAGGTCCTGAGATGATCATCTTTAAACTCTCGCAAAAAGGTGTTAAAGAAGCTTTCATCTATCAAGCATTAAGCACGATCAATGAGTATGCATTATTAACTGAAGTTGTACAATCTAAACTGAATCAGATGAAAAGTAAAACCAAAAAGCAAGCTTTTCAAAGCATTAGAGTCTTACTCATCTCAAAAGGATTTCACCGCGAGGTCATTGATGCTGTCTTATCATCTCCAGATACTCATTATGTTGGCGATGAATCAAAATTATTAGAAAAAGCTTATGATAAAATCTATAAAACCTATGCGCATAAGTATCAAGGATATGAACTTGAACAGAAAATCAAAGAAAAGCTTTATCAAAAAGGCTTTGCTTATGATGTGATCAAAAACTATATCGAGGAAAAAAAACTTCAATCATGGTAAAATCATGGTGAAGTTTTTTATTTAATAGGTGACCTTATGACATGTTATATCAATGGTATACTACATACCATGACACATGAAACTGAATATCATACTATGATGGCAACAAAAGATGGTAAAATTATAGCTTTTGATCAGGATGTTAATCTTTCAAGCTGCGAGCGTATCATCGATTTAAAAGGGGCACATCTTTACCCTGGTTTTATTGATAATCACTTACATATCGTGGGTTATGGTGAATACCTCAATGTCATCAATTTAAGTGATTGTCAGGATTTAACTTCCATCATTCATCAACTCAGTTCATCTCATGAAGAACTTGTGTTCGCGATTGGTTATCATGATATCGGCATAACGAAACATGATTTAGATCTCTATTTCAATCACCAAATGGTTGTCTTAAGACATAGTGATTTCCACGGTTTAACACTTAATTCAAAAGCACTTGCCTATTTCAATGTGAAAGATGATTTAGGTATTCTGAAAGAAGAAAAGGCATCTTCTGTCATGCAGAAGATGCCAAAACCAAGTTATCCCAAGTTAAAACAGATGATTGAAAAAGCGATTGATGAGTTAACATCATATGGTATAACAGGTGGACATTCAGATGACTTATATTATCATAACGGGTTTGACTTAACGTATCAAGCTTATCAAGATGTCTTATCAGAAAAACCATTTCGAACTCATCTTCTAATTCATCATCAGGTTTTAGACAACTTTATCAATTCTAAAACACCTTGGGGTGTTGTATCACCTTATCTAGAGTTTGGTGCTGTCAAAATGTTTTATGATGGTACCATGTCATCCAAAACAGCACTGATGTTTCACCCTTATCAACAAAGCAATACATCTGGTGAAGTAGTGATGGGAAAAGATGAGTTTATCAAAACAGTTAAGAAGGTGAGAAGTTTAGGTTTAACTGCAGCGATTCATGTAATCGGTGATCGTGGGTTAGATGAAGTATGCGATATCTTAAAAGCATATCCACCACAACAGAAACAAATCGATCGGATTATCCACGCACCTTGGGCGCGTCTTAAGACGGTTGAAAAAATGAAACATTTACCGATATCAGTCGATATACAACCCTCATTTTTAGCCAGCGACTTACCACATGCCTTTACCCTTTTTTCACAACCACCTGAGCTCATGTTTCCTTGGAAAACATATTTGAAAGAACATATCAAGATTGTAGGTTCTTCAGATGCACCCGTCGAACATCCTAATCCACTTCTAGGCATCAAGGATGCCATCTACAGACGTTCAAGAAGTGATTTGGCTATCTATACCCCTTCAGAGAAGTTAACCACTTTTGAAGCCATTAAGAGCTA
>DAOTHC010000079.1:0-4807 GCA_035447465.1 Acholeplasmataceae bacterium | reverse complement strand
ATACATATCGTGATCGTGAAGATCATCAAGCTATGGTGATTCATGTTATTGAAACTTATTTGCATGACGAGTATGAGTTAGTCTTTGACCGGTTTAAGTCAATCCAACAATTCATACCACATTTAAGGCATGACGAACTTACTCTGATTTTGCTGAGTTTAGCATCTTCACTTATTGCATTTGAAAAATATCAAGATACATATCAGCTTGTCAATCATTTACCTCATCTTGATAAACATGAGCATTTTGAACTATATTTATTATCGAAACGAATCCGTCTACATCTTGGACTTATGATGCATAAGATTTCTGAAATTGGACCAGATATTCATCGTTACTATAACGAAGTTGTTGAATATGGATATCATCATCTTTTAGTTGATATGAAGAAATTAGCGATGTATCATATCGCTTATTATCATTCACCTGAAAAAATGAAAAAAGCAGTTATCAAGGTAGATCGAGAACACGAGTTGAATCACCTTCCTTATGCCATTTCCTGTTACACACATCAACGATATGACAGTGCGATAGAGCTTGCTAGGCAGAAGTCTGATTTATCTGGATGGGTTTTAATTTATCTCTTATCGTTAGAAGCAACTCAAAACTTCGATGAGATGGCACATGTCATTTCTGAAAGACTACCCAAAAACCTATTGCCATCTGAGCTGATTATCGTTGACTATATGAAAATCAAGTATCAAAAAGATCAATCCAAAATGATTTCTTACATCAGAAAGATGTATCTTAATCAAAGTGCCACATCAGATCATATCATGCTTTTAGAATATCTAATGATAGATACTGCTCAGATCTTCATCAAATCACAGTTTTACAAGGAAGCTAATCTTCTCACACAAAAATTTCATTTGCATCTTAGATCTATCAAAATGGCTGTAGATCATCATCAAAATGAAGGTTAAAATCTTCATTTTTTGCTTTTTAAGGCGAATAATCAGTATATTACCTCATAAAATTGACTATTTATAGTTTTTACTATAAAATGATTTTGGCTAAGAAGGAGGGAACACACATGCGAATGAAAAAATTATTCAGCTTAGCTAAGGGCTTTGTTGTACTTTTCATGGTTGCTGCATTCTTAACAGCCTTTCACCAATGGACTTACTCAAATGTTCCCTTATTTACGCAGTACTTAATGAAGACACTTCTTGCCGTTCCGGGGATAGCTCCTGGCAATGTGTCAGTTGGCGAGGTTAACTTACCTCGGTTTTTGATCGCCTTTTTTGAACAGGGCGATGAAGTAATGGGCATTATCATCAGAATCGCGGCATCTCTGATGGTGCTTCAAGTTTTCCGTTTTTCACTTCGTTTTTTTGAAATGTGGCTTAAAGGCTCACTTCAAGAACGACTTGCTGAAAAGGTTAGAGTTAGACTTTATGGACACATCCAAGATTTAAATTATGAGTTCCACAACAAAAGTGACTCAGGTGACCTCATTCAGCGTTGTACAACGGATATTGAAACTACCACAGGTTTTCTGACTGGACGTATGCTCGACGTTGTTCATTTGGTATCCACCTTATTTTTTGGAGCCTATCAATTAATCTACATCAACTCAACCATGGTGTGGGTTTCTCTTGCGATTGTTCCGTTTGTAGCGGTCTCTTCAACCGTCTACTTTATCAAAATCGAAAAAATCTTTGAAAATATCGAAGAAACAGAATCGAAGATGATGACGGTCGTCCAAGAAAACCTTTCGGGAGCGCGTGTTGTTAGAGCGTTCGCGAATGAAGTTTTTGAGATTGAAAAGATGGAATCGAAGAATAGTGAATACAGAGATGCGCTCAAAAGAGCTAACAAGATTGTTGCTATCTATTGGGGAATTATGGACTTTATTGGTATTACCCAATACTTGGTCATTATTGCGATAGGTGTTTATGGTGTCAGAAATGGAACCATGGACGCATCAGGTATCGTTGCTTCATTGGCACTTGTTGGTATGTTGATTTGGCCAGTTCGCGGCTTAGGACGCATTATTAACGATTTTTCAAAAGCATTGGTTGCATCTGATCGTATTAACCATATACTCGATCAACCAAGTGAATATGATCACGATGGCACACTCGCACCTCATATTACAGGTGATATAGAATTTAAAGATGTATCGTTTAAGTTTTCTGATACACAAGAACATTTACTCAAACAGGTTAATTTCAAAATAAATGCAGGACAAACTGTAGCGATCATCGGTCGTACAGGCAGTGGAAAATCAACGATTATCAACTTGCTATTAAGAATGTACGATTATCAAAATGGGGACATCTTAGTTGATGGCACACCATTAAAAGACATTAAGAAAAAATATATTCGTAGCCAAATCGGTGTCGTTTTACAAGATCCATTCTTGTATTCGAAAACCGTCTATGAAAATATAGCAATTGCTGAAAAAAACGCTCAAAAAGAACGTGTCTTTCTTGCTGCTGAAACAGCTGCTTTAGAGAAGGACATTAAGACATTCCAGCAAGGCTATGACACCATTGTCGGTGAAAAAGGCACCACATTATCTGGAGGACAGAAACAAAGAGTAGCCATCGCACGCGTGTTGGTTGCTGATAAACCTATCCTCATTTTTGATGATGCCCTTTCAGCGGTAGACACGAAGACTGATATGATGATTCGTGAAGCTTTAATGAATAAAACATACAAGCACACAACCATCATTATTACTCACCGCATTACAACAGCGAAGGAAGCTGATCAAATTATCGTGTTAGATCAAGGTCGTATCGAACAAATCGGTACACATGATACCTTGTCAAAACAAGAAGGGCTCTATAAGAAACTTTGGGATATCCAAGGTAAGCTTGAAAAGGAATTTCAAGCGCTTTTAAAGGTAGGTGAGACCGATGCATCAAGATGATCAAGACGTACAGCATAAGGTCCAGTTTTCAACATGGAAAAAAATCATAAGCATCATTTTTAAATCGAAGAAACATTTGATCCTACTGATCGTATATTCAGGATTATTAGCATCTCTCGATGTTTTAACACCGATGTTTAATCGTTACGCCATTGATACATTCTTTGTAGGTGGTGATTATTCAACATGGCCATACTATATCGTTGCTAACTTAGCATTAGCTGTATCATTTGGTCTGGTGGTTTGGGGCTTTATTTATGAAGCTGGTATTATCGAAGCTGAAGTCAGTTATGAATTAAGAAGACAAGCATTTGAAAACTTACAAAGATTATCTTATAGCTATTTTGATAAAACACCTCAAGGGTGGGTCATGGCACGCATGACATCAGATACTAGAAAGCTATCACTGATTATCTCGTGGGGACTTGTCGATTTTATTTGGGCAGGTTTACAAATGATTATGATTTTAATCGTGCTTTATATCACATTTTATAAGTTAGCACTGATCATGACCATTGTTTTACCTGTTATGTTTGTGATTGCTTATATTTTCACAAAACTCATTTTAAAACAGCATCGTGTTGCTAGAAAGTTTAACTCACAGTTAACTGCACAGTATAGCGAAGGTTTCTTAGGAGCGAAGACAACAAAGAGCTTATCAATTGAAGATTCAAATTATGACGAATTTTCGTTGACTGCAAACAATTTGAAACGTTCAGCCGTCAAGGCTGTCATTTCATCTGCCATCTTCTCATCCATCTTATTGATCTTAGCTTATGTTGCAGTAACAACAACGATGGTTCAAGGGTCTATTTATGTTTTAGGAACAACAGCGCTCAGTTTAGGAACATTACAAATGTTTTTATTCTATACAACCAATTTCTTTGAACCTGTGATGGCTATTTCTAGAACATTATCTGATCTACAAAATGCACAAGCATCTGCTGAACGTATTGTAGGTTTAATTGAAACAAAACCAGAACTTTATGACAAAGAAGAAGTTATTGCAAAATATGGTGACCTCTTTGATGATCACAAGGAAAACTGGGAAGAATTAAAAGGTGATGTTACATTTAAGGATGTTACATTCTACTATAAGAACAATGAAACCATTTTAGAAAACTTTAACCTCGATGTTAAAGCAGGTCAAAGTGTTGCCTTAGTTGGACATACAGGATCAGGCAAAACGACACTTGTTAATTTATTATCACGTTTCTATGAACCGAAAGCAGGAGAAATTTTGATAGATGGTAAAGAATATCGTGAACGCTCGATTCATTGGTTACATGCAAGATTGGGTTATGTTTTGCAAAATCCACATCTATTCTCAACAACTGTCATGGAAAACATTCGTTATGGACGTTTAAATGCAACAGATGATGAAGTCATCTATGCAGCTAAGATGGTAGGTGTTGATAGTTTTGTACAACATCTCGATAAGGGATATGACACATTTGTTGGTGAAGGCGGTAATTTATTATCTGTTGGACAAAAACAATTGATCTCGTTCGCAAGAGCTGTATTAGCTAATCCAAGAATTTTAATTCTTGATGAGGCAACATCATCGATTGACTCTGAATCAGAAGCGATTATCCAACAGGCAACCGATAAGTTATTAGCTGATCGCACAAGCTTTGTTGTAGCACACAGATTATCAACGATTGTTAACAGTGATTTAATCGTGATGTTGGATATGGGTAAAATCATTGAGATGGGAACCCATGAAGAATTATTGTTAAAACGTGGAGCTTACTTTGAACTTTATCGAAATCAATTCTTTAAAGAAAAGGGTAAAGAACTAGAATCAATTTTAGACGTTTAATATTAAAGTAAAAAAGGGCATGAAGATCTAACATAAGTTAGAGGTGATCTCATGTCTTTTTTTCTTTTTCTTATTCAAAGTCTTACCGTATTAACAGTGAGAGT
>DAOTHC010000078.1:0-4853 GCA_035447465.1 Acholeplasmataceae bacterium | reverse complement strand
CAGTTTTACTATTGAATATATACATTTACTAGAAAAGACGAACTTTCCTAGTAAATAAAAAAACCATTCACATTAATGAATGGTTTTATAAGAATGTATTAAGTTTATACGCCTTGTTGTAGCATTGCATGGTAGACTTTTAAGAAACCTGCAATGTTAGCACCTGTAATTAAATCTTCTGGACTGCCTGTATATTCTAATGATGCATCATGACACTTCTTGAAGATCTTCTTCATGATATCTTTTAATCTTTGGTCAACTTCTTCAAAACTCCAATTTTGGAAAGTTGCATTTTGAGTCATTTCTAATCCTGATACAGCAACACCACCCGCATTGGATGCTTTACCTGGTGCAAACAATACGTTATGTTCTCTGAAATATTGTGTCGCTTCAATGGTTGTAGGCATGTTAGCACCTTCTGCTACTAACCAACAGCCATTCTTAACTAATTCTTGTGCGGATTCTATATAAATTTCGTTTTGTGTTGCACAAGGCATTGCGATATCACATGGAACTTTCCAAATATCTTTGGTGTTCTTACTATACGTAGCTTCTGGATGATAGCTTTGATATTTATTCATAACAACATCGTTTGATTTAGATAAGCTCTTGATCAATTCAAGGTCAATACCATTTTCATCATGGATGACACCAGAGATATCACTCATAGCAACCACTTTACCACCGAGTTGTACAACTTTTTCGGCTGCCATCGATCCAACTTTACCGGCACCACTGATGATGACTCTCTTGTTCTTAAATGAATCGTTGCGGTATGTCTTTAACATTTCATCAACAAAGTAACATAAACCATAACCGGTAGCTTCAGCTCTTCCTAAAGAACCACCTGATTCAATACCTTTTGATGTGAATGTGCCACTGAATTCATTTTCGATACGTTTGTACATACCATACATGAAACCAATTTCTCTCGCTCCAACACCTAAATCTCCTGCAGGAACGTCCATTCTTGGACCGATGTGACGATATAATTCAAGAATATAGTTTTGACAGAAACGCATAATTTCATTGTCACTCTTACCAGCTGGATCAAAGTCAGAACCACCCTTTGCACCACCCATTGGTAAACAGGTTAATGAGTTTTTGAACGTCTGTTCAAAACCTAAGAACTTCATAATTGATTCATTGACTGAATGATGGAATCTGATACCACCTTTATATGGTCCAATCGCAGAGTTAAACTGAACTCTCATCGCACGATTGACTTGAACGTTACCTGAATCATCTACCCACGAAACTCTAAACTTGATAATTCTTTCTGGTTCACACATACGTTCAACAATCGCATTCTTCTGAATTCTTGGATCTTTAACTACCAATAGATCGATGGAAGATAAAAATTCCTCAACAGCCTGTAAAAACTCAGGTTGATCATGATACCGCTTTGATAATGCTGCAAAGACATCAATAAGATACGTACTTTTAAACAATTTGAATGACCTCTCTTTTCTTATGATAAAATGCGTATTCTCGCATATTGACACGAAGTAAAACCGACGGCACGGTTGTTTGGCCGCCTTCATTAAACTTAGTTATCTACATTGTATATTGTTCATTTGACATACAAAAAACGCTATGTTCAAATGCAGATGATATGTTTAATTTCATGGTTTTTATCTCACTACCTCTATTATACAATGAAAGCGCTTTATTTCAAGTCTAAAGGTAACTTTTCACAATAAACCATAATTGATGAGAAACTTACTGAAAATTTTCTTTGATGATAGATCATCATGAAAAAAGGAATCTAACTTCGATTCCTCTTTAGAGACTACTTATATTGCACAATTTTAGGCATAGCTGTTAACGTAAAGTTTGCTGAGTTAATACGGTACGTATTGGTGCCATCGCCTTCAATTTGTTCAGGGTTTGTAAAGTAGAGTTCTGAATTACCTTCAACCATCACTCCTAATAAGCTTGTGATGTTGATATAGATTTTAATTTTAGTAAACACATTGACTTCTGTTGGATTATAGAATGATGAATCCTTTTTAATAATTAAATTGATAATGACATTATTACGTTTGGTTTGTTCATTATAAAGTAAGAACGCGCGAGATTCTTTTTGGGATGGTGGTGTGATAAATTCATAGTTTTGTCCACTTCTTTCAAAACGTAGTTTATCAAACGTAATGGAGGATACAATCTTACCTTCAACCACACGAAATGGAATTTTTAATGATACGAACCTGTAGTTATCTGGATTTTCATAAATATCTTCTTCTGATGTTCCTTCTTCGAACATATGAAACATCATACTTTTTCTCTCTAATGTTCTTGCAATATAACGTTCTGATTCACCATAAATCAACATGCGGTCCATGAATTCAATAATCGAATAGTTAGAAGAGGCAAATTGTAGTTCTCTAAAAAGTTCAGCGCGTCTATTGGTATCATCATTGATTCTTACAACCGTTCGATTATGTAATAAGATGAGAAGTGAGAAAAGTGTTGATGATAAAAAGGCTGCAAACGCAACAAAAACTGTGGCAACACGAATACCAATAACGTTAAACATTTGATCAAGTTCGTCGCCAAAAATAAGCATGAGTACTGCGAGAATAAAAACTGTCATCCCTGCAATCGCAATGACAGCTATAATGATATTTCTTTCTTTTTTCAAATCCATCACAATCTTTCTTTTGATGGTGTAAGGCCCATCATTTTCATCTATTATAGCACCTTTTTTTAAAATGGCAATATAATCGAATGATGATATGTTTTAATCGTTAAGAACTGGATATATTCCTAAGATTTTAACTTCAAAATCCTTTTTGATCTGATCAATGATGATATCGATTTGTTTATGTTGAGATTCTTCAATCATCAATTCTAAAAAGAAATGATACGTGCCTAATTGCTTTTTTGTAGGACGCGACATGATTGAGATTAAATTAATGTTCTCAGCTGCAAATTCTTTTAAGATGCCATAAAGTAATCCAGGTCGATCGTTATACGGTGTAATCACAAACGACATTTTCATCTCTATGGATGGTATGATACGTTCTTGTCTATGGGATAAGATTAAAAATCTTGTTTGATTTGATGCTTCGTCAGCAACATCATGTATCACATGTTCATAACCCTCAGATACATGATGAGGTATGATAGCTCCAGAACATAAATCTTTTTGATATCTTTTTAGAGATTCGTGATTGGAATCTGTTACTACAACATGGATGTCGTTTAAGTTTTCAATAAACGATAGACATTGATTTTTCGCTGCATATTGAACATATAATGTCTTAACAGTTTCATGATGAACATAATCAAAGATGATGGGGATCTTGATTTCTGCAATCCCAACGAGATCATGCTTTAATATTAAATCCATGTGTTGTTGAACATAACCTTCCAGTGTATTTTCAAATGGTAAGATGACATAATCAACTTCATAGATATGCTTAAACAAATCATGCATACTTTCATAAAAAATGGGGTGTAATGGATGAAGGATGTATTTTTCAAATCGTTCATAACATAAATATGAAAATGTATCTTTAGAACCTAAAACACCAACTGATTTCATGTGCATGCCATCCTTTTCATCGATTATACACATGAATGTACTCATTGTAAATAAAAAAATAACAATTCATGACGAATTGTTACTTAAGACTTTCTTCTAATCGATAATAAGATACCTAATGCCATGGAAAGATAGCTTGCCATAAGCACTCTATAAGTGGCCGGTAACATGAAGGTGATGGTATGTGCAGGTATCCAAAAGAAAGGAATGGTTTTTAGTATTACAAATGAAAAGAAAAACTTAAAATCAATCCGATCAACAACATGATTCAACTTGATGTGTTTCATCTTTTTCAAGGAACCCTCAGATAAATGAATATAGGTATCTGTAATCCGATGGAGCATCATAAATGTTGGTGCGAAGATTAGATTCATGGTTAAACTCACCATAAATGCATAGCATAAATTGTTCAAAAAGAGGTTTTCAAAAAAGACTCTCTCATGAAATACAAACTTGATCCCGCCATCAAACAGAGGAAAAACAAACACAAATGTCATACCGATAAGACCCCATACGATGGCTTTTAAAAATAAGCCTGGGTCACCAAGATAGGATGTTGTCTTTATTCGTCTAACCAACGTTTCTCCCATGCTTGCTAAAACCATGGTCTTCATAAATCCCATGAAATAGGGGTAATTAGTCGTCAACTTAACAAAAATTGGATTCGTGATTGGTAAAAAAACAAAAAGTGAAATTGCTAAAAGAACTGCTGCAAATAAAATATCTTTATACTTCATGTTAACCTCATGATTGATGTTTTTTAAACCACTTAGAAAAATTAATGTGAATGGTGTGTGCTACTTGAACTGTGTGATGATGTTTGATGGAATATCACATCAATCAAAATCACTAAAGCAACATAAAATGCTACTTGTTGATCATCCATAATACTGATTTCATAAGAATCACCCCATGAAATCCATTTCTTATGAATACTCATAACTTCGTTACCATTATTTGTCACATGGAAATCCCGTTGCATAATCTGTCCAACAACTTCCATCTCACCAAATGTGCTATGGATCGTTAGTTTACCACCAAAGAATGTGAAATTCTTTTTAATGGTTGCTAAAACTTCACCATCTGGTGTAAAGAGATTGTATTCAGGTAAAAAGCGGAAAAGTTTACGTTCAAAATGATATAAAAGCTGATCATCTTTAAACATGTCCATCTTATTCTTAATTGAAAAGACTTGTCCTTTCACATGATAAATCAGATTTTGGTTTTCATCAAAAATATTATATTTTTCACCAAAAGAAAAGACTTTTTGTTTCATATAAAACTGTTTCATGGCAACATCTCC
>DAOTHC010000077.1:0-4858 GCA_035447465.1 Acholeplasmataceae bacterium | reverse complement strand
AACATCCTGACCTGCTCTTAAGACACCACTGTTAACTTTGATCAAATTAATTTGACCTAAGAATGGGTCAACCGTTGTCTTAAAGACATAGGCAGAGAAAGGTTCATCGTCATTTGTATGACGTGATACTTCTTCATTTGTTTTAGCATCCTTAAGTTTTAAAGGACGTAATTCATCTGGATTTGGTAAGTAGTCAATCAGCATATTGAGAAGTGTGCGAACACCAATGGTCTTCGTTGCACTACCAACGATAACTGGTGTTAATTCACCTTCAATAATACCTTCACGAAGAGCTTCTTTGACTTTATCTTCAGGAATTTCTTCACCTGATAAGAACATATCAAGTAATTCTTCTGAAGTTTCAGCAACTGATTCTAAAATCATGTTGTGAAGTTCATCAACTTTAGGTTTCTTTTCATCCCAAATAGGTGCATCATGCGAATCTGTGCCATCATAGATACGCGCTTTCATTTCGATCACATTGACAAAGCCTTCAAAGTTTTCGCTCTTGCCAATAGGCCAACAGAAAGGAACAGCCTTTTTACCAAGCTTTTCACGAATATCTTCTAATACTTTTTCAAATTTAACGTTTTCCTTATCCATCTTATTCACATAAATGATGGCTGGGATGTGACGCTTTCTAATTTCATTCCAAACTCTTTCGGTACCGACTTCAACACCTTTGACAGAGTCGACTAAAATAACGGCACCTTTAACAACTTCTAATGCTTGATTTAAATCTCCAACAAATTCATCACTACCAGGAACATCTATAAAATTTAACTTATAGTCTTTCCACTCAACGGGTAAAACACTTAGCGAAAGGCTAGATAGTTTGGTCTGTTCTTCGACTAAATAGTCAGAAACCGTGTTCTTTCTTTCAACTTCTCCCTTTTTGTCTATGGCTTTTCCCATAAATAGTAAAGCTTCAGATAAACTCGTTTTGCCTGATCCTTGGTGTCCAATAATGGCTACGTTGCGAATTTCTTTGGTGGTATACTCCTTCATCCTTAACCTCCTGTAAACGTTTTCTTGTTTTGTATCTTAATTATATCATATTTTTAAGAGGTGAAAACTGTTAAACGTTCAATTTCGTTAATTTAACACAACTTAAAAAAGATGATATAATAAAGGAGGTGAAAAGATGAGAAAATTAGCAATTCGATTAATCGAATGGTACCAAAGAGAGATATCTCCCCACAGCAATCATAAATGTCGGCATACGCCCACATGTTCAGCATATGCAAAAGAGTGCTATGTGAGATTCAATTTTTTTAAAGCTTCGTTTTTAACTGCTAAAAGAATTTTGACATGTAACCCTTTGTTTAAACCTAAATATGACCCAGTTCCAGAAAAGAAAGTAAAAGAAAAAAGGCACGATCATTGATCGATGCCATTTTTTTATGATAATTGATTTTTTCTTTTTTCAGATTGACTCTTAATCACTTTTTGTCTTGTGAAAGCTTCACGTTCTTTTTCTTCTAGAGCATCTGTAATGTATTTAATCTGTTCCTCGAAACGCGGTATTACAATATTTTTTAAAGCATTAGCGCGTTTTTGCGTCTTTCTGATTGCGTTGGCTAAACGATAGGTAGAATTATCAATTTCTGCAAGTTTAACCGTTAGTTCTCTAACCTTTTGAAATGTCTTATAGGCATAGTCAAATTTTGTATTCGTATGACCAATTCCATAACTGATTTTGATTTGTTCTGCAAAGTGAGAAACTTTAGGTATTTCGACACCCATAACACTGCGGTATGTGACTTCAACGTTGTTATCGAGTGGTATTGATTTTGCGATATCACTGACGATCCCTAAGGTAATGTTGGCTTCCTGAAGTGCTTGATAAGCTTGTTTATATGTCTTTGATAAGTCATGTCTTAAAACACGAACATCCTCAATCAAGGTCATCATTTCGCGTATTAAAATATTGCGTTTACGGTCCATGAGCTCATAGCCCTTTTTTGCAAGCGCATAAGATTTGGTCAAAGCCATCAAATTACCTTTTGTTGGAAAGACTTGGTTTGTCATTCAAACTCACCCTTTAACCCCTTGATAATGGGTTTAGAAATAATGTTAAAGCGTTCAATCGCGCGTTGATGGTTATATTTTTGATCAACTAAAGCACCATCAATACGGTGTAATTCTTCTTTGGGTAACACGGATAAGAGATCCCATCCGAGATCCAATGTTTCAATGATGTTACGGTTGACATCAAATCCTTGACCAATAAAATATTTTTCAAATAGTTTACCAAACTCGATGTATTGACGATCAATAGGAGATAGTTCATCTTCACCAATAACTGATGCTAAACTTCTTGCATCTTGTACAATCGCATAGGATGCAAAGAGCTGATTAGCAACTGCTGAATGGTCACTTCTAGTGTAACCATCACCGATACCATCTTTCATCAAACGTGATAACGAAGGTAGGATACCAATCGGTGGGAAAATACCCGTTTGGTTAAGATCACGCGATAAAACGATTTGTCCTTCTGTGATATAACCTGTTAAGTCAGGTACTGGATGTGTAATATCATCATTGGGCATCGTTAAAATAGGAATTTGTGTCACACTACCTTTGGCATTTTTAACAATACCAGCTCTTTCATAAAGTGATGCCAAGTCAGAATAAAGATAGCCAGGGAATCCTTTACGTCCTGGAATTTCACCCTTACTTGATGAAAACTCACGCAGTGCTTCACAATAGGATGTGACATCTGTCAAAATAACAAGTGCATGCATACCGTGTTTGTAGGCTAAATATTCAGCTGCGGTTAACGCAAAACGTGGTGTTAACATACGCTCAATAATCGGTTCATTTGAAAGATTTAAAAACATCGTTACCTTGTGCATAACACCAGCTTCTTCAAAAGACTGTCTAAAGTATTCAGCAACGTCGTTTTTAACACCCATAGCTGCGAAAACAATACAGAAGTCATCACCTTTAGAATCGGCAATTTTAGCTTGTTTAACGATTTGAACAGCGAGCTCATTATGTGGCATACCTGATCCTGAGAAGATCGGTAATTTTTGTCCACGAATGAGTGTTGTTAACGCATCGATGGATGAAACACCTGTTTGGATATAGTTTCTTGGATAAACACGTGAAACCGGGTTAAGTGGATAACCGTTAATGTCTCTTTTTTCATCGACATAAACGTCACCTAAACCATCAATAGGTTGACCAGAACCGTTAAAAATACGTCCCAAAATTTCTTTTGATAACGCCATTTCGACGGGATGTCCTGTCATTTTAATCTTCGTATTCGACAGTGAAATATCATGGGTTCCTTCAAAGACCTGAATGGCAACTTTTTCACCTTCAACTTGGACGACACGCCCGTGACGAACTGAACCATTTGACATCTTAATTTCGACCATTTCTTCGAAGCCAGCTTCTTTGACATGATCTAAGAAAATCAGAGGCCCATTGATTTCACTAAGACCTAAATAATGAATATTCATGGTATCCTCCTTTAATGAATTTGCTTGATCGTTTGATCAATTTTCTTTTGATATTGATTAAAGCGATCAAGTTCGGCATTTGGCACGTCATACTTCATTTTAATCACGTGCTCAAAAAGACCTGTTTCTAAGAGTAAAGCGATTGATTTACCACTTTCGATAAACTGTTTTGCTTTACGGTATAAGTAAAGAATGACATCCATCATGCGAAGTTGTTTTTCAAGTGGTACATAGGTGTCTTCTTTGTGGAATGCGTTTTGCTGGAGGTAGCCTAAACGAATAACTTTACCAATTTCAATAATCAACTTTTGATCATCAGGTAATACGTCGCTACCAATCAATTTAACAATTTCTAAGAGTTTATTTTCTTCTGCAAGCAATCCCATGATGTCTTGACGGTTGGTTAAAAAGCGGTGATCAACATTTTGATCATACCATCTTGATAAGTCACCGACATATTCAGAATAACTTAAGTTCCAGTTGATTGCTGCATAATGACGCATGTAGGCAAGTTGCTTATCAAGTGCCCAGAAGCTTCTCACAAAGCGTTTTGTATTCTGTGTAACCGGTTCAGAGAAGTCAGCACCCTGAGGTGACACGGCTCCAATAATCGAAACAGAACCTGGTAGATTAGCTTTGGTTTGCATGTATCCTGCGCGTTCATAGAATTGAGAAATACGTGAAGGTAAATAAGCTGGGAAGCCTTCTTCAGCAGGCATTTCTTCAAGGCGTCCACTGATTTCACGCAGTGCTTCTGCCCAACGTGATGTTGAATCCGCCATAACGGCAACATGGTATCCCATGTCACGATAATATTCAGCAATCGTTACACCTGTATAAATGGATGCTTCTCTAGCAGCAACAGGCATATTCGATGTATTTGCAATCAAAATCGTTCTTTCCATTAAGGGTTTATTCGTTCTTGGGTCGATTAAGTCACCAAATTCTTCAAGAACTTGGGTCATTTCGTTACCGCGTTCACCGCAACCTACATAGACGATTAAGTCAGCATCACACCATTTTGCGAACTGATGTTGCATCATGGTTTTACCGGTACCAAAGCCACCTGGTACAGCTGCAGTGCCACCTTTAGCTATAGGGAAGAGGGTATCAATAACACGTTGTCCTGAGATTAATGGCATGGACATGGGTAAACGTTTGCCTACAGGACGTGGTGTTTTGATCGGCCATTTCTGAGTTAGATTCAGTTCATGTTTAACGCCCTCATGATCTTTAACAATAACCACTGTATCTTTAATTTGGTATGCACCATTGGGCTTAACATCAACGACTTCTCCTGATAGACCAATGGGTACTAAAAGGCGATGTTCAATGGATGCTGTTTCTTGAATGCGGCCATAAATCATGCCACCTTCAACGTGATCACC
>DAOTHC010000076.1:0-4877 GCA_035447465.1 Acholeplasmataceae bacterium | reverse complement strand
GACAAATATAACGACATCATGGATGATTTTGAAGACATGTACGACGAATAAGAAATAATGGGTATACCCGATGTATACCCTTTTTTATTCGATAGGAAATTCTATTTATTTATCTAAAAATCACTATAGACAAAAAGCTCACTTTTAGAAGTGAGTGTATTGACATTTATCATAAATAACCTAAATCATGAGTTTGTTATAAACATCTAAAGGAACGAAATGTAACTTACCACACTGAGGGCAAGTATCCAAAGGAAAAGGAGAATCCTCCAGTTTCATGTGTTCAGCATAAATAGCAAAATTAACTTTAAGAGCAAAGTGACAAGACAAGCATTTCATATCGACCATGACATCGAAATTGGGAATGGAAATAAACTCTGAGAATGAAGAAAGAGGGCCGGGAACAAGGCCCTGTTCAACAGCAGATTTATACTCAGCATAGAGATTTTGTTTTTGAATAAAAGACATATTCGCTTTAGAGGTCGTAAAGAATTTAGGCATCAGAGATCAACCCTTCTTTCGTAGAATTTGGTAGAAACGAGTCATCGAGATTGAGCGTCATGAACGATCCGCAATGGCAACGGATCGGATCAAACTTGTATGTTGATTTAAGGAGATATCGCCAATTGATCTTCCGTTTAAGAGGGTGTAAAGATGAAGCAGTGAGAAGTTTTTTGATAGAAGGAGATTTCTTCGTCGTTCTGTTAGAATAGAAGCCATAATAACGGATGAGATGGAACCCTTTATCAGGAATATGTTTAATCAGTTTAATCATAAACTTAAAGACATGTTCGGTGAGGGTTTGTCTACCAAGTTTAAGATCTCCATTAGAAATGTGGTCATCTTCGTGAGGATCAAAGTGCCAAGTGATCATATGAGAAACAGGATCAAAGGCATCAATTCTTGATTCAGCAATAGCGGGATGAGAAGCATAACGGGCGATGTAGTCAGCAATCTGTTTCATTTTTTTGATAGAAGGCTCTTTATTGACCTGAGGGCCATGAGTATAAAAGCCGTGTTTGTATTTTTTGATCAAGAAAGTTCTCAGACGATTAAATGCGTTATAGTCCTCACGAGAAGCATGGGTTTTCAAATAGTTGGAAATGTTTTGTAGCAACAGATACTGCCAGCACTTCCGAAGTCTTTCAAAAGGAAAGAAAGACAGGGTGGAAAGGTTCTGGTCTTTGTCCATGAATCTTTCAGCAACTAGTGCGTGGATATGGGGATTGGTTTTCATATCCCTACCATAGGAGTGCAAGAACGAAACGATACCGAGTCTTCGATCGAGTTTGATATCATCCTTGGTTTTTCTAACAGAAAGATGAAGTGCTTCGTTGACGGTTTGAAATAAAACATCAAACAGTCCGCGATACATCCAAAAAAATTTTCTCATTTCTTTAGCAATCGAAAAAACAAAATGACGATGAGGACAATCGATTAATTTGGACTGAATAGCAAGTGCTCGATGTTGTCTGTAAGTTTGATTGCAAGAGGGACAAAATCTTGAATGACACGAGAGTCCTTGAAGATGATAGTTATCGCACGAAGGGCACTCAAAGAAAAGATAGCCATATTTCAAATTACGACACCTGATCATCTTTTCAACATTTTCAATGATGGCTGGACGAAGTAGATGAGAAAAATGAAGTTTAAAAGTATCCCAGTAAGTGGCAAAGATGGACTGAATTGAGGGCTTATCTTGACGATAAACTTTGAGGTTAGATAATCTATTGAATTCATTTTCATAAACATCTTTTCCCTGCATCGCAGCAAGAGACAAAAGATCTTGATACTTATATTTTATCAATATAGGGTCCATGAGTATATTATAAAGAAGAGTAAGAAAAAAGAAAAGGCGATTTAATCGCCCCGAGTGAATTTATTCACTTTTGTTCTATCAAAATCATATCAAATGGAAAAATACAACATGATGACTATGATATATCACGTAGCTTGTAAAATGAACCATTAAAAAGACCTATTGATGTGCTTCTTTGCAATATCTTTACATACGCTGACTTTTATCTTTACATAATAACTCATAAACTAAACTTGGTTAGAAAATAAAAAGGAGTTATACATATGAAAAAATTGTTTTTAGGTTTAATCTTAGTATTTTCAATTGTTCTATCATCATGTACAGAAGATCCAACGGTTGATCCTAATGGATTTGATGCAAATGCAACAATTAGTGTTTATACACGTGACACATCAAGCGGTACACGTGCTGGATTCATGGAAAAAATAGGTTTTGCAGAAGCTGCGTCAGATGATTCAGTACTCGTAGATGGATTTGTTATCGCGGGTAACTCAGAAATTATTGCAGCAGTTCAAGATGATGTGAATGCGATCGGTTATGTCTCATTATCGACTGTTGATTCAACATTATTCAAAGCACTCAACTTTGATACTGTTGAACCTACAGAAACAAATGTTTTATCAGAAGATTATAAATTAGCACGTAAATTTAATTATATGTTACGTGATGATTACTCAGTATATGGTGATTTAGCTGATGAATATGAAGCTATCTCTAAAGCATTCGTTGCGTACATGGGCTCAACAGAAGGTCTAACAACGATTAAAGCTGCCGGTGGTATTGTTGATGTTTCTCAAGGAACTCCATGGAATACCTTAAAGGCAAATCACCCTGTGTGCGATTTAGACAACAGTGCACTTACTGTTAAATTTGGTGGTTCTGATTCAGTTGAAAAGATTGCAAAAGCATTAAGTGCAGATTTCGCACCTAAATGTGGAAACTTTACACCTGAACATAACCATACAGGATCATCAAATGCCTATAAAGGTTTAAATGGTGCTAACGCTGAAGTTGGTGATGCGCTCTCCATCATGATTGGTTTTGCTTCACGTGAATTCAAAGATTCAGAACCCGCAAACATTAAAGGTGTTGTTGCCATTGATGCGATCGTAGCGATCACTAATCTTGACAATCCAGTTAATAACATGAGTGCATATGATTTAAAACAAATTTACTCTGGCCAAGAAAAAACTTGGAAAACATTTGTTGAACGTCAACAATTTGATTCAGAAATTAAAGTATATACTCGTGATACATCAAGCGGTACACGTGCTGGATTCATGGAAAAAATAGGTTTTGCAGAAGCTGCAACAGACGACTCATTACTCGTTGATGGTTTCGTCATCGCGGGGAACTCAGAAATTATTGCTGCAGTCCAAGGTGATGTTAATGCAATCGGTTATGTCTCATTATCGACACTCGATTCGTCACTATTTAAAGGTCTCATGTTTGAAGGTGTTTCACCAACAGAAGAAAATGTACTATCAGGTGAATACTTACTTGCAAGAAGATTTAACTACATGTTACGCGATGACTACTCTGTCTATGGTGATTTAGCAGATGAATATGAAGCTATCTCTAAAGCATTCGTTGCATACATGGGCTCAACAGAAGGTTTAACAACGATTAAAGCTGCTGGTGGTATTGTTGATGTGACGCAAGGTACACCTTGGAATACCTTAAAGGCTGATCATGCGATTTGTTCACTAGACAACAGTGCACTCACAGTTAAATTTGGTGGTTCTGATTCAGTTGAAAAGATTGCAAAAGCATTAAGTGCAGATTTCGCACCTAAGTGCGGAAACTTCACACCAGAACATAACCATACAGGATCATCTAATGCTTATAAAGGTTTAAATGGTGCTAACGCTGCAGTAGGTGATGCGCTCTCCATCATGATTGGTTTTGCTTCACGTGAGTTTAAAGATTCAGAACCCGCAAACATTAAAGGTGTTGTTGCCGTAGATGCCATTGTAGCGATTGTTAATCTTGACAATCCATATGACAACATAACTGCATCTACGCTTAGAAAGATTTATGAAGGTGACATTGAAACTTGGGATGTATTATCTTAATTTTGAAAGTGAAAATAAGATAAAGCACCAATCTATGCGATTGGTGTTTTGCTTTAGAACTTGAGGTGAATTATGCAAAACATACAGTCTTACATTACTCCAAAAAAAATACGTCAGAAAAATAAACGTGATGACATCTTTAGGATGATTTTTCAAGGTGCAAGTTTACTTTCTGCCTCGTTTGTTATTATGATCATCATCATTATATCCATCAAAGGCATCAATCCCTTTATACAATCGTATGAAGGTTTTAACAATGTTACAGGTATTGTTACACTTGAGCCGGTTAATGCATTTAGATTTTTAACGGGTATGCAATGGTTGAATGGACCCGTTGGTGCATCGAGCGCATATGCTATTGGATTTGCTATTGTGAACACCATCATTGCAGTGATGTTGTCACTGATACTTACCATTCCAGTCGCTGTCATGACAGCACTTTTAATTGCAAAAGTTGCACCTAAAAGAGTAGCTAATGCATTAAGAACTGTGGTTGAATTACTCGCGTCTATTCCATCAATCATCTATGGTGTGATTGGGTTAGGTGTTATAACAAGTCTTGTTTCATGGATTGGTACGGTTTTTGGAATTCAAACTGCAGCTGGATTATCACTGTTATCAACTATTATTGTTTTATTTATGATGACGTTACCGACCATAACAGCGGTTGCTGAAACTGCAATCAGATCTGTTCCACAAGATATTATCGAAGGTTCACTCGCTCTTTCTGCATCCAAGATGCAAACGTATTTCAAGGTTGTTTTAACAAGTGCAAAAAGTGGTATTTTTGCTGGTATTATCTTAGGCGTCGGTCGTGCACTTGGTGAAGCAACTGCAGTCTCCATGGTTTCTGGTAATTCATTTAGTGGGGTAACATTTAATGTGTTAGCTACAACATCCACTTTGACATCGCGAATGTTGTTAGGGATTAAAGAGACCTCTGGTATAGACTATGACATTCGTTTCTCAGTTGGACTTGTTTT